>JACRCG010000279.1 GCA_016219145.1 Deltaproteobacteria bacterium
CAACTCCTTTCTGTTAACTTGAAGACTGCAAGCAGAACGTGTCTTTTTGTCAGAAACGTACAACCCGTCTTGAAAACCCAAACCTAACAACCGGCTGTCTTTTTAAACATCTTACTCGTATTGGTATCCCCGGACTTTTCATATTTTGTCCGGATTTCATCTCCCTCGACGATGCGCTTATCCTTGAATTTGTCCAGCGTGAGATCATCGGTTACGGTAATTGTGACCAGCGCCTCGGTTTTGCTGTCTTTTAATACAGCGGTTGCCGACTTGCCATCAGCCGCAAGCTCAAGCTTCGTAATTGTACCGACCATTTTAAACTCTTCTGCGCTTGCGCTCTGTACAAATGCAAGTGTAGAAGCAAACATTGCAGCGACCAGCATGATGATTGTAACCAGCTTTTTCATATAAACTCCTTTATAACTGTTAATATTCTGCAAGCGTTTCTGGAACTATTTTACCGGGGTTTTCTCAATATCCGAGCTGTTAAGCAGCCTAGAATTTAACTTCAAACGTGCCATAGATATCATGGGCTGACTTCAAGGGTGTCAGCAGCATCAGATCTGTCGGCTGGATTGTTGAAATCTTTTTCGAAGAGCCGACCCAGTTGTTGCTGCCGGTGTATTCAAAATCATAATACTGGTAGCCAAGTTTGAAAAACCCCTTGCTCAGATAAGATGATATCGGCTTAAGGTTCAGCTCCTGAATGATGTAAGGTTCATACACATTACCTCTGGTTCCTACCTTGCTGGTCCACATGTCATCTGCTGACGGAGCGAATGTTATCCAGTCCTTTGAACCATGATTAAACTCGAAGCCAATCTTGGTTTTTGACGGCAGGTCATAGCGAATACCCGCGTACACCGCCCAACCGGTCTTGCTGGACGGGGTGTAATCCTGATTAAAAAATTCACCCGTCATAAGTCCCTGGAAACCGGCGTTATTTGAGACGTTATTGTTAGGATGAGTAACGCTGAGGCCAAAGTCTGTGAACAGGTTAAGGCTACCAGGACCTACTTTTTTGAAGGTACTCATGGCACCAATACCGTACCAGTCGATACTGCCAAGATTTACGGCCGGGGCTGTGTTACCGAATATTGTGTTGTTCATGGCAGGGAAGTCGAAAATATTAAAGCCCCGGTTCCATTGCATCCATACACGCAATGGATCGGTATCCACCGGGATGACTGCTACGCCAAGCATATCGGTATCCTTGATGCTGTTGGATGGAGTCTTGATGCCGCTGTCAAAGCCTCTGCCATAACAGACCTTGGCGTAGGCGCCCGGCAGCATATCAATATCGGGCGCATATCCAACCGTCATGCCGTCAAAGGCATAATCCACCAGCAGAGCCGGGGTGCCGCCATTGCCCGGACGTTCCTTGTTCAATCTCAGGTTGCTGGGAGCGCCGTTTGTGGAAGGACGTCGTCCGACAGAGAACCAGAGCGGCTGATCGGCAATATTGCTCCAGGTTGCAAAAGCCCGGTCAACGTTAAGCAAGCTGTCTGACGGTACGTGACTGAGGGTGCCATCGAAGACACCGACCCGATCAGCAAAATAGCCACCCATGGTAGTCGAATCACTCTGCGATCCAAAAGCCTTGTACATATCGAGTTTGGCATGTACGGTGATGTTCTGTGTAGCCTTGGCGGTAAGGTCAATACCGAATTTGTTGGTATACAGGGTTTCGTTCTTTGGCTTATAGGCGGGTACTTGTGCCAGATTACCACTGGCTTTGCCGAGAAAACCCTGCATGGCCATAACCATTGCTGCCTGCTGATAATCAGACGGCATGCTTGCAAATGCCGCCTGGTTGGCAGGCGTCATCATGCTCATGACCTGATTCATCAACCCTTTTTTTGTCAGGGTTGACAAGATCGCATTCTGTTGCGCTGTCAGGGCATTAGCCTGAAGATAGCCTGTAACCATTGCAGGAGTCATGACGCTCAGTGCCGGCATGATCTGGGTAGTGAACCCATTGTACATTGCTGAAGGCATATATTGAGTCAGTATTGTTGTGAATTGCGCAGGGGTAAAGAGAGATCCGGCTTTGCCCTGAAACATGAAAGCAGCAGCTGAAGGATTTGCAATGGTGGCATTTGCGCCAACTGTTGTTCCGGCTACTGCTGCCGGACCAACGGCAAAACCACCGACAAGATTTTGCATTGTGCTGATTGCTGAAGAATACGGTACCGTGCTGCCATGCAGCGAATCGACCCGGAAACGATAATCACCGCCAACAGTCAGCCATTTGCCGATAGATTTATCTTCAACTCGTTTGACCTGGCTTTTAATCTCCTCAATTTCCTTTGAATCGGACTTTTTGACCTGCTTTTTTTGTTCCTCGGCGGCTCTGGCAGCTTTTTCCTCATTTGCCTTGACCTGGTTTTTCAGTTGTTCAAGCTCTCTGGATAACTGTTCGATCTTGATCATAAGGTCGTTGTCCACTGCATATGCGGCTATCGGCAGAGACATCCCCGCAGCCAGTGCAGTGATTACGACTTTCAAAGCGATCCTTTTCATTTTGTCCTCCTCAGTAGTTGACTTCTTTGATGTGCGGTAATGACGGGTATAGATGGCAATACAAACTAATTACCGGTTGATTCAGTTCACCTCCTCAAAAGCACCGGTAACCAACCAAAACACTCATATACTAATTTACATTCCATACTATTACAGTAGTTATCTATTCAACTATTCAACTTATTATATGCATCAAAGATGCCGTAATGATGCCTATATATTACGCGGCAATCATAAAACATCGTGTTTACGCCATGAATGATCTATCCAGGGGAGATGGCTGAAAAAATATTTGCTGCATAAAACAAGGTGCTACAAATTGTTCAGCCAAAAAGCGATTCTGCGAGGAAAAGAGGCGGTCTAAAAGCTGGGGCAGCAGATCACCGGTTCCTGCCCGCATCTGCTGCAACGGTCAAACTGTGGATTTTCTTTCAGGGGTGGGTGAAGAAGAGTTCAGGGATTCATAGAGGGCAATCTGATCCGCCAGCGAAAGCTTGCGGCGAGAGCAGCCTTTCGTGTTCAGGCAGAGACGGCAGCGGTCGTCAGAACACCACTGACAACAGGTGCAATCAGGACAGGGATGCTTTTGATCCGAACCATCTGACGGCACAGTCAGTAGGCCACATTACGTTTTACGGCATTGCCTTCAAGCAACTGAACAAATGCCTTTCCGCTGTCGGCGTTGACCAGCAGATAGCGAGGCAACTTCGCCAGCGAATCGGCAGCGGTCACGTGGCGCCGTTCAATCGTGAAAGTGGCCACGTAGCCAGCCTCTGAGGCCTTTGATATCAGGTAGTCGTCGTAAATTCCAAAAGGCCAGGCCAGCAGGTCAACTTTGGAGCCGAGCTCGGTTTCCAGCCTGGCTTTAGACTTGCGCAACTGCGTCATCACCAGCCCTTCAAGAGCCTGCGGACTGAGTTTTTTACGCTCTCTCTTGAAATTCGGATGCCAGTAGGTATGAGACTGAAAGTCAAATAGTCCGGTTTTTTTCAGTTCGCGCAGTTGATCCCAGGTCATGGCGTATTTGGCATTCGATATTGCGGATGGATAGGTAAAGACCGTCACCGGATATCCATATTTGCGGATTATCGGCAACATGTCGCTGTAAACCGATTTATGGGCATCATCCTCGACAATTACCACACTTTTCGGGCCTGGCGCAGGGGCTTTCTTCTGGTAGTAATCAACCAGCTGGCGCAATGGAATGACTTTATAGCCATTATCCTTAAGGTATTTCATATGAGATTCAAATACCGGAGTAGTTATGGTCATACCGTCGGCAACAGTCGGACCGAAGCGATGATAGAGCAGAATCGGCACCCTGAAAGAGTCGGCGGCGGCAACCGACAGCGGCGACAGCAGTAACAGCAATATAACAATACGTAACAGAAAATCCTTGAACATTAAGACACCTTTCTCTCTTCAACCTCTGACAATATATACTGAGCAGGGAGCCGCACTGGCAACCGCATGCGAGATACTTCCCTTTATTCGGCGCTGAATGAAACCTTTGCTCGAACTGCCTATAACTATCACATCGATCTCTTCGCGCTTGGCAAAGCCGAGCATTTTCTCGGCTGGATCACCATATTCCACAACCATCTCCAGTGGAACATCCTGCTCTGCAGCGCACTTTTCCACCACGAAAAATATGCGACGGCGCAAGTCATCCCACTTCTCCGATTCCGTCATAGGCGCAGTCGGTACAAAATCGGTGTAAGTCGATGCCGGAGCGTTCGGCAATACCAGTAAAGCGTACAGCATGCTTTTGAACTGGCTCTGATTGCCGGCCGCCAGCCGCGCTGCCTCTTCTGCGGCCTTGTCAGACTCTGGAGAGCCATCTATGGCTACTAATATTTTTTTAGGAAAACTCAGCATATCCGCCCTGTTAGCGTACTATCGGACTGGCTGCCTGCCAAACGATTTTTTTGTCGCTACTGTTATATAATTCAATTATTCGCACTTGACAATTATAAAACAATATTCTAGCATTGCAGCTGTTAGCATCGCTATTGATCAGTTTTGATCTGTTTTTTAATTAATACCCGGATTTTGATAAGTTGCGCACCGGCATTTAACAAATTTTACATCACAGGACAGAATATCATGGCTAAAAAAGAAAAATCGGAATATCTCATCCAGGCTGTTTCCCATGCCCTCGACCTTCTGGAGCAATTTCATGGAGAAGTTGACGAGCTGGGGGTTACGGAACTCAGCAAACGTCTCAAACTGCACAAAAACAACGTCTTCAGACTGCTGGCGACCCTGGAGTCGCGCGGCTACATCGAACAGAACCGGGTGACCGAAAACTACCGGCTCGGCCTGAAAACCCTCGAGCTGGGCCAGACCTTCATCAAGCAGATGGGGCTGTTGCGCCAGTCCAAGCCGGTGCTTGAAGCACTGGTAAGTGAATGCAACGAAACCACCTATGTGGCCATCCTGAAGGATTTTAACATCATTTACCTGGATGCGGTAGAAACCGACATGACTGTCAGGGTTGTTCCGCGCGTAGGCTCGCGTCTGCCGGCCTACTGCACGGCCGCCGGAAAGATTCAGATCGCCTACATGAGTGACGAAGAGCTGGAAAACTTCCTCCCCAGCAAGGAGCTTAAGCGCTATACCGCCAATACCATAACCGATCGGGATACGCTGAAAAAACAGCTGAAGGCTGTAGCCGAGCAAGGGTATGCCGTTGACAATGAAGAACTGGATGTCGGCGTCAAGTGCGTCAGCGCCCCGATCCGGGACTACACACGCCGTATTATAGGTGCTGTGAGCATCTCCGGGCCATCGATGCGCTTTCCGGATGAGCGGATCAACAACGAGCTGATACCTCTGGTGTTAAAAGCTGGCGAGGAAATCTCCTCCAAACTCGGTTTTCAGAAATAATCCAGAGCTGGGTATAGTACTGACAAAGGCGACTTTCGGGTCGCCTTTTTTATTTCCTCTTGAAGGGCGGCCCGGCATTGCCTAATATGCATTTATTCCACCAGAGGTCAAAACCATGCTGACATATAAAGTCGTCGAGTTAAGCTCGGTATCAGCGGAAACTATTGAAGAGGCCCTGAACGAGTGGTCTGCCAAAGGCTGGAACTTTGAAGGCCTGCAATTCGCCATGCGTGAATCCAGTAAAAGGCCGGCCATGGCTTTTGTGCTGTTTACCCGCCAAGAACCTGTCACAGAGAGTATCCCATGAGCGAGCGCCCTACCCTTTTTCTGGTAGACGGTTCCTCCTACATCTACCGCGCCTATTACGCCATCCGTCATCTCTCATCTCCCAGCGGACATCCCACCAACGCTATCTATGGTTTTATCCAGATGCTGCTCAAGCTGCTGAAAGATCATAATCCGCAACATGTGGCGGTGGTCTTCGATGCCGGGCGAACCACATTCCGCACTGAAATGTATTCTGACTACAAAGCCAACCGGGCTGCCATGCCGGATGATCTGCGGATGCAGATGGAACCGATCAGGGAAGTTGTGCGGGCATTCAATATACCAGCTCTGGAACTGCCGGGATTCGAGGCCGATGATATTATCGGCGCCCTGGCAGGACGTTTTGCGGAACAGGGTGGAAAAGTGGTCGTTGTAACCGGTGACAAGGATCTGATGCAGATTGTGACTGAGCGCGTCACCCTGCTGGACACCATGAAAGGCAAGGAATCGGGCATTTCCGATGTGATCGAGCGCTTTGGTGTCGGACCGGAACTGGTGACAGATATTCTGGGACTGGCGGGAGATTCATCAGACAACATCCCCGGTGTGCCCGGCATCGGTGAGAAGACCGCCGCCAAACTGATTCAGGAGTTCGGTTCGCTTGATCAGCTTCTGGCGCGTGCCGACGAGGTTAAGGGGAAAAACGGCGAAAAGCTGCGGGAGTTCCGTGAACAGGCACTGCTCTCGCGTCGTCTGGCCACAATAGAGTGCAACGTCCCGCTGGCAGTTGATCTGGAAACGCTGGTAGCACAGGAGCCGGATCAGGAAACTCTGAACGCGTTCTTCAAGAAGTTCGGCTTCACCTCTCTGATAAAGGAGATGACCGGCAAGGCGACCCTTTCAACTGAAAGTTACCATACTGTCACGACAGCGCCGGAGCTTGATAATCTCGCAACCGCACTGGAACAGGCCGGCGAGTTTGCCTTTGATCTGGAGACAACCAGCCTGGATCCGCGTTTGGCGGAGATAGTAGGCTTGTCATTCTCTTTTCGGGATCACGAGTCCTGTTACATACCGGTGGGTCATGTTATTAAACCCCATCCCCACCCTAACCCTCCCCTTGAAGGGGAGGGAACGCTTTTTGCTTCTTTCCAGAAAGAAGAAGGGCCTCTGTTTGTCATTAATCCCCTCCCCCTTCAAGGGGGAGGTCGGGAGGGGGATGGGGTTAAACTCGCCCCCGGCCAACTTCCACGCACCTTGGTAATGGAGCGCTTGCGACCTCTTTTTGAGAATCAGTCTCTTCGCAAGATCGGCCAGAACATCAAGTTCGACATGCAGGTACTGGCCAATAACGGTGTCTGCCTGGCCGGCGTCTGGTTCGACACCATGCTGGCCTCCTATGTACTCAATCCGTCACGGCAGGGACACGGACTGGATGCACTGTCTCAGGAGCATCTGGGTCACCGAATGATAAGTTACAGCGACGTGACCGGCAGCGGCAAAACCCAGAAGAACTTTTCCGAAGTTGATATTGAATCTGCGTCGCGTTATGCCTGTGAAGACGCCGATGCCACCTGGCTCTTGCGGCGGAAGTTCGAACCGCTGCTGCCCGCCAGCCAGCTTGAGAACCTGTTTCACACCGTTGAGATGCCGCTGGTTTCAATACTGGCCGCCATGGAAAATCACGGCGTACTGCTCGATTCGCAGCTTCTGGCAGGCCTCTCGGCAGATTTTGCCGGCCGCATGTCCAGCATTGAAGAGCAGGTCTTCAGGTTAGCCGGACAGCGCTTCAACCTCAACTCACCCAAACAGATGGGCGAGATACTCTTTGAAAAGATGGGGCTGCAAACTGGCAAAAAGACCAAGGGGAAAACCTCCTGGTCAACCGATAACGAAGTCCTGACCGCACTGGCGGAAGAGCATGAGATCGTCAGATTGATCCTGGACTACCGTGGCGTTGCCAAGCTCAAGTCAACCTATAGCGACGCCCTGCCCCGCCTGGTCAATCCCCGAACCGGCCGGCTGCACACCTCCTACAACCAGACCGTCACCAACACCGGCCGCCTGTCATCGTCCGATCCCAACCTGCAGAACATCCCGATCCGCAGTGATGAAGGGCGCATGATCCGCCACGCCTTCATTGCGCCACCCAGCCATGTCATCCTGTCGGCCGACTATTCCCAGATCGAACTGCGCGTGCTGGCGCATCTGTCCGGCGACAAGGTTTTCTGCCACGCCTTCGCCAATGACGAGGATATTCATACCCGCACCGCCGCCGAGGTCTTCGGACTGTTTCCGGAGATGGTTACCCCTGAAATGCGCCGCCAGGCCAAGACCATCAACTTCGGCATCATCTACGGCCAGGGGGCCTTCTCTCTGGCAAAGCAGTTAGGGATTGCCCGCAAGACCGCTGACGAGTTCATATCAGCCTACCGTGACCGCCACAGCGGCGCCATGGCCTATCTGGACTCCTGCGTCCGCCAGGCCGAGCAATCCGGATTTGTCACCACGATCCTGGGAAGACGTCTGCCGATCCCGGACATTCACAGTTCAAACGGAAACATACTGGCCTTCGCCCATCGCAACGCTATTAATTACCCGATCCAGGGTTCGGCCGCCGACATCATCAAGGCCGCCATGATCCGGGTTGACGCCCGTATCAGGATAGAGCAGCTTAAAAGCCGACTGATCATGCAGGTGCATGACGAACTGGTTTTTGAGGTTCCGGAGGAGGAATTATTGAAGATGGAACAGGTGGTGGAAGAAGAGATGGAGCGGGCGGTGGAAACCAGGGTTCCGCTAAAAGTCGATATAAGCTACGGGGCCAACTGGAGCGAGGCGCATTGAAAACAAGGGGCGATCAGGACGGACCTGCCGCTTGCTCAAACAGGCTATTATAAACCACAGGACATTCTCCTAGGTCCGACAGGCTATACCACCGCGACGATGGTATAGCCTGTCGCGTCAGCAGCGTCACCGGCCCTAAGTTCGTCGCCGACCCGTTTGCCGAGCAGGCTCCCTCCCAGGGGTGAGACCGGCGTAATCAGCACAATCTCCCCGTCTTCACAGGAAATCTTCATTCCCCCCTCATTGGGGCCGAGAAACAGCCGCCGCTCGTTACCCTCCTCATCCTCCAGCCACACCAGCGCGGTCAGACGTATCGGTGTACTGTCGTCGAATACCTGCAGCGTCAGCGCACGGTACGCTTCAAGGTTCTGCCGGATATCCCGGGCGCGGTTGGCCTGCCCCTGGGCAAGGTAGGATGCCTCCAGTGCGGTGGTATCGTACTTGTTGTCCGGTGCGCATTCCTCATGGGTAGCCGCTTCGTGGGCCGTACGTGCCGCAACGGTAAACAGGGCCAGATCGGCTTCCAGTCGGGCGATGATTGTCAGGAGCAGTTGCTGTTTGGTCATGAAGTGGGAAGTCTCGCGGTAATATGATACGCCCGGCGTCCGGGCAGGAGAGGCACTCTAGTCGATTCCAGCAGGAGCGTCAAGAGGTGGAGGCGTACTCGCAGCAAATGGCGGCGGCCGCCTGTATTAACAGGTATTCAGCTGGGTGTTCCCGGAATACGCAAGGATCTCATTTCGTACCCTTTTGGCAGAAAAATGAAGTATTGTAGCCGCTCTCAGTAAATACTTTCAAAATTGGAGACCACCATGGCCAATAATGAGTTGTTACGCAGCATCCGGGACGTTCTTGATCTGGATGCCGCCGGCATGATCCGGATATTCAAGGATGCGGGTCGTGAAGTCGGGGATTCAGCTATAGCCGCCTTTCTTAAGAGTGAGGACGAGGACGGCTATATCCCGTGCAGCAACCCGATTATGGGATTTTTTCTCGACGGCCTGATCGTCCATAACAGAGGAAAGCAGGAAGGGAGCCCGTTGCCGGCAGAAAAACCGCTGACGGAACTGGGCAACAATGCCGTTCTGAAGAAACTGCGGATCGCCCTGGACCTTAAAGAGGACGATCTGATGGCTGTCTTCAAGCATGCAGGGATTGTCATAACGAAACACGAGCTGACCGCATTGTTCAGAAAACCGGGGCACAAGCATTACAAGGAGTGCACCGGTCAGCTACTCTGCGGTTTTATCAA
>JACRCG010000280.1 GCA_016219145.1 Deltaproteobacteria bacterium
CTTTAAGTGCCAGCGGGATTCCGGTCAGCATGTCCATGTCGCCCGCAGCAATGCGGCGGTCGGCGGCTTCGGCCCCGGCCAGGGCCTGTTCCGGGGTGACCGTGATGAATGAGCCGACCTGCCCGTCCACCGCCTCTATCCGCGCCAGCATGGCTTTGGTCGCCTCTACCGAGGATAACTGCCTGGACTCCAGGGCCTGGTGCAGCCCGTGAATCGTCATATCAATAGTGTCCATGAAAAGTCCTTGCCTATTCTATTACTTGCGGAACGTTGAAAAACGAGCCGGATCGTTGCGGAGCGTTGCCCAGCGCCTTGTCAACACCGATCGGAGCGCGGACCAGATCCTCGCGGAAAGCGTTCTCCATCGGCACCGCATGCGATGTCGGGACAACGCCGTCGGTATCAAGCTCCTTGAGTTTCTCCACATAACCGAGAATGGCGTTCATCTGGCCGGCAAAGACCTCCTTCTCATCCGCCCCCAGTTCAAGCCGCGCCAGGCGCGCCACGTATTCCACATCCGCTACCGATATGCTCATAGAATCAACCCCGTAATTCCGATAATTAAGCGTTAATATCTAGCACGGAATCCGTTCAATTACAACACAGTGTTCATGCGGCACGGATCGCCTCAATTCTGCGAATGTTTTTTTTGCTTGACACGCCCTGACAGTTTCAGTAAGTTACACCTCTTCAAAAAAATCATGGCCTGACCTGTCAGGTTGTACACGGCGTGAGGATCTTATATGAAAACAGAAGTTGCAAAAGCTGAAAATGTAAAGCGCGATTGGTACATTGTTGATGCTCAGGACGCTGTTCTGGGACGTCTTTCGACCCAGGTTGCTTCAATCCTGCGCGGCAAGAACAAAGCCATCTACACCCCCAGCGTTGACACCGGCGATTTCGTCATCGTGGTAAACGCGGAGAAGATCGCACTGACCGGACGCAAGCTGGCCGATAAAGTCTACTACAGCCACTCGGGTTACGTTGGCGGCCTGAAGGAAATCACGGCCGGCGAACTGCTCGTCAAGAAGCCTGAAGACCTGATCAGGAAGTCTGTCAAGGGGATGCTTCCCAAGAACAAACTCGCAAAGGCGATGCTCAGCAAGCTGAAGATTTATGCGGGACCCAACCATCCCCACGAAGCTCAGCAGCCCAAGAACCTGGCACTTTAATACTCCAAGGAGAAAACGATATGGCAGCAGTCAGCTATTATGGAACAGGCAAGCGCAAGAGCTCAATCGCTCGTGTATGGCTCAAGCCTGGTGTAGGCACATTCACAGTCAACAACAAAACCCTGGATGAGTACTTTGGCCGTGAAACATCCAAGATGGTTGTGCGCCAGCCGTTTGAACTGGTCGAGAAAGTCGGCATCTTCGATGTCTACGTAACCGTATCCGGCGGTGGCGACACCGGCCAGGCAGGCGCCATCAAGCACGGCATCACCAAGGCCCTGCTGCTGCACGAGCCCGAACTGCGCGGCGTACTCAAGAAAGCCGGTTTCATCACCCGCGACTCGCGCGTCAAAGAGCGCAAGAAGTACGGCAGAAAAGCAGCCCGCGCAAGATTCCAGTTCTCCAAGCGTTAATCGCCTGGTTACACGATTCCGGTATGCAAGAGAGGAAATCCGCAAGGATTTCCTCTTTTTTCGTTTGGCCAGTCCCGGATTCCCGTCGCACCCTGACAGGCTGGGCGCCCTCTAACCGGCTGACGCCAGCTCCGCGAAGAACAGGGCCGGCTGCTATTTCAGGCTGACACCCGCCGCACCCTGGGCCACAACATTGACCGACAGACGATCGTTCTGCACCGTTGCCTCGCCCAGGGAGAGCGACTTGACGGAGCCGGTCAACCTGACATGTTCAGCCACCTGCAGGGAGGACAGGGACGAAGACGCCTTGAGGCGGGCCTTCTCCAGCTGCTCCACCACGGAGGCATCCAGCTTCTCCTTGATGGTGCTACGAATGGTGCTGCTGAACAGCCAGCTTCCGGCGCTTACCAGCCAGCCGGCGTTCCTGGTGTCAAAATCCACCTCTTCAAATGTAAGCGAATTATTCTGAGGATTGAACACCGGCCTGGCAACGACCGTCAGTTCGCCGTCAAAATCCCCGGAAGTGGCCAGCACAATAACCAGACGGCCATTTTCACCCTTCAGGTTGAAACTCCTGATGGTGACCTTCTTCTCCTCGCCGAAAGTCTTGTCGATCAGCACCGGGTTCAAGGCGGTCACCAGGTCGGCATAAAAGATGTCCGTGACCAGCTGGATATGGAAGTTCCTGTCAAAGGACGGCAACTGCTGCAGAGGGGGCAACGGCTTTGCTGCAGCCGCGTCCGGTTTCGGCCCGACCGTTATCTCGGCGCCGCTGATTATGCCGACGGACAGATGCAGCTGGTTGTTTGCCGCCAGCAATGGACTCATGACTACTTTCTGCGGAGTCAGCTTCAGCCAGGCGCTGAACTCCCTGCTGACCAGCCTGGGGGAAAACGCGTTCTGCCAGAGCGGAGCGACCTTGGCCCGCAGCTGGACCGAGTCGTTGACCTTACTGTCGATGATCGGCGCGAGAAGCCTCTGGACAGGCTGGGTAATATTATCGACCATGGTTTTCGGCTTGAAGGTGAGCGGCCCGAGTCTGAACGTGTCGGCCAGATTGTCGGACAGACCGGTGTAGTAGACCTCGGTCTTGAGGCGCCAGTCCGGAGTGGCACTCACCCTGGCCTTGAACCTCAGCCCGGCCCGGAGCGGAACGCTCTCGTACAGCGAATAGCTGAATGTCAGCTGCACCGGAAGCGTGAAATAGACAAAGTTGTCACTTGCGCTGACCGCTATCGGGCCGGTACGGGCAACCGTCACCGCGGTCCCGAGCCCCCCCTGCCCCTTGTAGAGTTCTTTTGGCAGGGACTGGTTGATGATGGCGGCAAGGTCGGCCGCAGAAGCCTGGATGTCGAGGTTGATCGAAGATGGCGGCACGGCAGCGGAAGCGCAGACCGTGCTGAGCAGTAAAAGCAGAAATGCTGTGAAGAGTCGCATAAAAATGGCGATATCCTCCTTCAATTTAATGTGGCAGCGCGGAACGTTGTTGCACTTGGCATCTGGGGGCGGACCGGGCTAATGACCTGAAACATAACACAAACAATGCCTGATATGGCTATATTCGTCATCAATATTTCTTTCCTGTCCACGACCGACCGGGCAACCGGTTTGACCCGCAAGATAGGCCTTTCCGGGCTGGTTGGGGCCCCGGCTTCATCTCTGACCTATTACACATGCTCACATCAAGGGCTGATCCAGCCTATGTCTTCGTTTTTATTATTTCTTTAAATTTCAAGTCTGTTACAGAGTAGAAAGTGTTGCTTAATGGTTGAATCTCTGTTAAATAGCCATCCAAATTCAACCAGGAGGTATCACGCATGAAAAAAGTTCTGTCCGTAATCGTCGCAGCCCTCGTCGCAGTTTCATTTTCGGCAGTTGCCATGGCCGATCACCACATGAAGAAAGAGGAGCCGAAGACTGAAGCTGCTCCTGCTGCCGAGAAAAAAGAAGAGGCAAAGCCTGCTAAAAAAGCAAAGAAAGCTAAGAAAGCAAAGAAGGCAGAAAAGAAAGAAGAAGCTCCTGCTGCTGCTCCTGCTGCCGACAAGAAGTAATTGTCAGCTTGCCCGCATGTTTCAAAAAGGCCACTCCGAAAGGGGTGGCCTTTTGATTTTATAGCAACCTTGAGAGGGGACGCAGGAAGTCAGGATGGCGATCTTTTACTCACAGCAGGATCCTTTCAAGCCTGTTCCCTTTTCAAACCAGTCCAACGGGGTGCCCGGTCGGTTTTCCGGACGGGGCGACGTAAAACCGGCTGGTTGGCGCTTTGCTTAAGTATCATATCGCTCTCTTTTCAAGGGGCCGTCACAGCCGCGATAACAGTTCAGAAAGACGTGTTACTCCAGGGAAATAATGGTGCATGAGATACCCGGCAAGTGCTGCCAATGCAAGTGTTACCATAAAGGGAATACCGGTCGTCTTGAAAACACTCCCCATCCAGTCGGCGCTATCGATTCGCTTCGTTCCACGTACAAGGCTAGCCGCAAGTATGAACTCAAAGGCTGCCTCTGACAGGATGAAGGGGGCCTCGTAGACCAAATAAACACCTGCACCGACGACCACAGCCATAATCGCAGCCAGAGCCGCGAATACCACCACGGCCACAACTCCTCCCTCATCGCCGAGTCCTTCGGCAACACCACCGACCACATCACCCACCGCATCGCCTATACCGCCGCCCGTATCTATAGTCCCTGAAAGTATATCTGAACTGCTGTCCGTAAACGCATTGCTTACTTCGCCAAAGCTCTCTGTAGCTCCTGCACCGTCAAACCCGCCTCCACCTCCATGAAACAGTTCACCGACGCTGACACAACCATCTGATGGACATGAAATCGGCATATCAGGCAGCACATCACCCAAATCTGGC
>JACRCG010000283.1 GCA_016219145.1 Deltaproteobacteria bacterium
CAGGTGATGGGATGCCTGCAATCGATTTACGATTATATCATCGTCGACATCGGTACGAAATTCGATCCCGTTGTGGAAGCTATTTTTGAAAAATCCAGCATGATGCTGCTTCCCATAACCCCGGATACGCTATGTCTCCAGCAGACCACTAACGATCTGCGGCTGCTCCGTAGCCATAATTTTCCCAAAGAGCGCATCCGGGTCATTGTCAACCGGCTTGAAAAAAACAGCCCTTTAAGTTGTGAAATCATCGGCCGGCAATTGGATAAAAAAACGGAAGTGGTCATTCCTTTTGATGCGGAAGCAGACGCCAATCTGGCTCAGGGCACCTATCCCGAAAAATTTCCCCGGCATCCCGTGACTCAGGCCATCGACCGGCTGGTCTATACCCTGGTTCAGGAAAAGCAGTGCATGTGCAGTCCCGGCCAGGACAAGGAGCGCCCCGTCGATGCCCCCCTGGACCTGGATGTCCTGAAGCGTTCCGTTCACGAAAAGCTGCTGGAATCCATAGATTTCAAAAAGCTCGACACGGAAGTCGGCCAGGACAGCGAGAAAACGGATGCCCTCAGAAGAACCGTGGCTCAGAAAATCTCCGAAATCCTCGATCAGGAATCCGGCCTTCAGGACCGGCACCTGCGGGCCCAGATCGTAAAAGAGGTATTGCAGGAAGCCCTGGGCTTGGGCCCTCTCGAAGACCTGCTGGCGGACGGGGCCATCTCCGAAATCATGGTGAACAGCTGGAACGAAATTTTCGTGGAAAAGAAAGGCCGGCTCACCCGGATTGATAAGAAATTCTTTTCCGAACAGCACCTTATCAATATTATCTCCCGTATCACCGCCCCTCTGGGCCGTAAAATCGACACCAGCACCCCGATGGTGGATGCCCGCCTGAAGGACGGCTCCCGGGTCAATGCCATCATTCCCCCGTTGGCGGTCAAAGGGGCCTGCCTGACCATCCGGAAGTTTCCCGAAGACCGCATCGGCGTGGCGGAGCTGATCAAATTCGGGGCGCTGAATACCCAGATGGTGGAATTCCTGAAAACAGCGGTGCTGGCCAAACTCAACATTCTGATTTCCGGCGGCACCGGGTCCGGTAAAACCACACTCTTAAACATCCTGTCCGGTTTTATTCCGGAAAACGAACGCATCATCACCATTGAGGATTCGGCTGAACTGCAACTCCGCCAGCCCCATGTGGTCACCCTGGAAAGCCGGCCCGCCAACATTGAAGGCAAAGGGGAAGTATTCATCCGGGATCTGGTCAAAAACAGCCTGCGAATGCGGCCCGACCGGATCGTCATCGGCGAATGCCGGGGCGCGGAGGCCCTGGACATGCTTCAGGCCATGAACACCGGCCATGACGGGTCCCTTACCACCATTCATTCCAATTCCAGCCGCGAAGCCCTTTCCCGGCTGGAAACCCTGGTCATGTATGCGGGATTTGAACTGCCGGTGAAAGCCATCAAGGAACAGATCGTGGGCGCCATTGACCTGATCGTTCAGGTGAGCCGGTTCAAGGACGGTTCCCGCAAAGTCATCCAGATATCGGAAGTGGACGGCATGCAGGGGGAAGTCATTACTCTCGGGGATGTTTTTGTCTATCGCCAGCGGGGAGAAGAAAAAGAACGGGTCGTGGGCGAATTCGCCGCAACAGGATACGTGCCCCAATGCATTGAACGTTTCAGCGAAAGAGGACTCCATATTCCGCGGGAAGTCTTCTGGACCAGCAACTGACAGGATTCACAGGATAAACCATGAAAATCATTTTACTGACAGCGTTTCTGCTCCTGTTCTGGGCAGGCATCTACTGGTGGCTGCGGGGACGAACACTGGCCGGCGGACAGGCGAAATACAATCAATGGATTTTATCGTCTCTGGCGGATATGTTTTACACTGTGGATGAGAAACTGGTTTTCCGGGCGCTTGTTGCGCTTGCGGTAGCAGGCGCGGTGATGGGATTTTTTACTCCCGGCAAAGTTTCCCAGGTGGACCAGAAACGGACCATAGATCAGGCCATCAGGCACAACCAGCAGGCGGAATACGACCAGGTCGCGCTGATTCTGGAGGAAATCGAAAATGTTGACTCGCCCTTACTCCATAATGAACTGGGGGTGGCCTATCTCGGCCTGGGCAACTTTGACCGGGCTGAAAAAGCACTGATGAAAGCAACAACCCTTCTGCCCCATTACGGCAAAGCCCATCAAAATCTGGCTACCCTGTATCTGACGATGGGACGGTTTAAGGACGCCGATTTTGAAGCAAGCCGGGCCCGGGAGGCGGAGAACTACAATATCCCCTCCGACCGGATTTACAACCTGTCCGATAACTTGATGGATCAATTGGGCATACGGATTTTTCTGGCGGCGCTTCTGGGCCTGGGAGGATACCAGCTTCCCAGGTTGATTATTTTATATCTCCGGCACCGGCGCAGAAAAAAATTCGATGAGCAACTGGCGGACGGCCTGGTGATGATCGCCAACGGCCTGCGGGCCGGGCTAAGCCTGGTGCAAGCCATTGAGATGGTGGTCAAGGAAGGCAAACCCCCGCTCAGCCAGGAATTTGAGATGGTGCTGAGGGAGCACCATCTGGGGTCCAGCCTTGGAGATGCCTTAAAGCATCTGGCCGAAAGAATGACCGGAACGGACACCAAAATCATGGTCAACGCCACGCTGATTCTCCTGGAATCCGGGGGCAACCTGCCCGAACGCTTTGACTCCCTGGCCCAGACCATTCAGGAAAGAAAACGGCTGCAACTGAAAATCAAATCCATGACCGCTGAAGGCGAAACCCAGGCATGGATTCTGGCCCTGCTGCCCCTGGTGCTGGGGGTCATTTTAAACACCATGAACCATGAGGTATTTTCCCTGATGTACACCACCGTGCTCGGATGGATAATTTTGATACTGATCTTTCTCATGGAGGCGGTGGGGCTGTTCTGGATGCTTAAAATCGTCAAGGTCAAAATATGAACCCATGAAACATCAGGGGAATCCAAAACGGATCATTTGTGTTCTGGCATGCGTCGCATGCCTCCAGTCCGCCCAGTCTTTCGCAGTGACGACGGTTGTACAAAAAAAAGAAATGGTCATCGATTCCAACTGGAAAACCAAAGGCCGCTACGAAAGCGAATTTCTGGTGGAAACCCCGCAAGGCGCGAAAGATATGAAGCTTTATCTGGACCATCTGTCCGCGCAGCCTGATAAATTCCGGCAGCTGGTGATTCGGGTCCGCTTGCCCGGCAAGCGACAGCAACATTGGAATCCCGCTAACACCGGTTTACCGGTCGGCAGCACGGTCCATGTGGATTACTCGGTATCGGCCATGTTCCCCGGTTTCGAGGGATTGTTCGCGGATTATTTCAGCATCGACCAGCTCCGGCCGGTCACACAGGCGAGCTATCTGGTACGATTTCCGGA
>JACRCG010000278.1 GCA_016219145.1 Deltaproteobacteria bacterium
AACAGCCCCGCAAAAACGTGCCAGAAGGAGCGGGTCGAGTGAATAACGATAACCATTGATGGGCTGGTGAATCTCCAGGTTAAACAGCTTGAGCTCATCCCTTGTCAATAGCGCTTCACTATTCACTCGAGCTGATCCAATCCGGCGCATTTCTGTTCTCTTTTTCGGCATAGCAACCACTCACGCGCCAACATCACAGCAAACAGAAAAAACGATGCAAGTGTCAGATACTTTCCGACCTTGAAAGGGAGCGGATCAAAACGGAACTCAACCTTGTGAGCGCCTGGAGTCAGGTAGACTCCGCGCAGCACATGGTTGACCTGAACAATTTCGGCCCTTTTTCCGTCTACGCTGGCCTGCCATCCCTTGTAAAACTTTTCTCCCAGAACCAGGAGAGCATTACTTGCAGGCGCCGCATCCAGCACAATACGCTCGTTCTCATAGACGGTTACATCAACACGCTGCGCTAAAACAGAAGCTGCGACTGGATCCGCCATTTGAAATGGCGGCGGAGACTCGACTATGGCAAGTCTCAGCGGATCAAACATCTGATTCTGAAGAAGCGCCAGACGCTGTTCCGGATTGGCAGACACCATAACAGATGGGACAAGCCACCCTTTGGGAAGCGCCGTCCGGTTCTCCAGCACCACCGAGACAGCGTCCGGCGTAGTAAACACCGGCGCCAGCTTGTTCCCGAACGAGGCTTTTTGTTGTTGATAGTCGGCCATTGGCATAACAAAATACTTCACATTCAGAATATCAGGCATTGCCCCGGCGAGATTGAATGCTTCCAGAAACTGCTGCCATCTTACCAGCTGAACCGGATTGGATGTAAACATGACCGGTATCTGCCGGGAGGCGTACTGCATGGGATCACTGCCATCCAGGGGAAGAATACGGTATGTTCCGGGCATACTCTTCAGAAACTTCATCAGCGGCGGAATTTCGCCTTCAACCTTCTTCTCCGGAGCGGAAGTCAAAAACATGAATTTGTCGTTGATTCGCCATGTGTCCGCAACAAAAAGCGCCAGCAGCAAATAAGGCACAATTTTGATCAGGCTCTGTTTTTTAACCGACAGCATGACGACGGCGATCAGTGCGGACAATCCGGCGGCAACGGCTGTTTCGCGAACGATATTTCCCCAGCGTTGCCCTATCAGATAGGCGCCCTGTTCATAGCGGGTCGGCTGAGAGAGTACTTCGGCAAATGTCTCCATCCAGTATGCAGCGCCTGCATACTCTATCGCCAGCATGACGAGCAAAACAGCCGGAAGCGCGCAAACACCGATGAGATAGCGGGTAAAAGCCTTTGCCCTGCGAACATCCTCATCGCGGAGCAGGTCTATCCCGCGGGCCGCCAGAATCGCCAACCCCAGCACCGGTATGAACATCATCATCTTCGGAACACGGAAATGGTTGATGCCCGGAAAAAACTTGTACAGCATCCAGTAGAAGGGGGTGTATTTGCCCATTGAGAAGAGTATTCCACCGACAATTCCACCCATTGACAGCCAGGTATAGCGATCCCGCCGAAAAATCAGCGGCAGCGGCAGCAGCAGCCATGGCAGAAGCCCCATGTAGCTGACCGTCTGGGTAAAACGCATTCTGCCCCAGTAGTATGCAGCGATGTTGGTCGGGTTTACGCCCGCCTCCTGGCGGGAGAGACCGAAGTAACCGGGGATTATAAAGGCTCCCAGCTCCTCCGGCGGCATTGACCATGACATGGCCTCATCTACATCCAGCCCACCCTTGAGACCGCCGCCTGCTGACTGGTTGGAGCCGCTCTGAACACCGCGATTGGTTTCCTTGGACCAGTTTGCCAGCGGCAGGAGTGAGATCGAAACCGTGGTAAGGAAGAATACCAGCAAAAGCACGTTCATTCCGAGAAGCCTGGGCAGCAGTTTTTTCCTCTCTTCACGCTCTGACACCCAGGTGCCGATCAGGCGCAATACACCGTAAGCCCCGACACAGAGGCAGGTATAGAAAGCGATCTGCCAGTGTGTGTTAAAGAACTGAAAAGCCAGTACAAAAGCGGTTGTCAGGAAAAAAAATACTCGCCGGGTTTGAAAACCACGTTCCAGAAAATAGAAAGCCCAGGGCGCATAGGAAAGGGTCGCAATTTTCATTACGTGACCGGCGTTGATCAGTGACGCATTTTCCGGGGCGAGGGCAAAGATCGCCCCGCCCAATAGCGCAGCGAAACGGCTGGCGCCAGCCACACGGCAGCAAAAGTAGGTGCCGCAAGCGCCAAAGAAAAGGTGCAGCACAATGTTCCAGGCAATGTTGGCAGGGAGCGGAAAAAAATAAAAAATCAGTTTCAGGGGAATCAGAAAGAAAAAAGACACGTTCCCGCCCTCATTGGTGATACCGCCGTTGGCCAACGGATCCCACATCGCATAGAGCTGGAAGTTGAAGATCTGTGTAAAGGTCTGTTCGGAGAGCCCTTTAGCCCCCCAGTAGAATTCAGCGATGATGTCCGGAGCCCGGATGATCTTGTCGGTGAACAAGATGCGGGAGAAGAAAAGAACCAGAAGAATCAGCAGTCCAAACAGAAACATGCAGCTTTTTTTTCGATCAGTCATGGATTTGCCAAGCTCCTGTAAAAATGGTCAAGATTCTGCGCCGCTTCGCGCCAGTTAAAACGTTCGAGAAGCGAGCGCCTCCCCTCTGATGCCAGTTTCCTGTTCGCCTCCGGCTCCTGGAGCAGCCACACCGTCCGGTCAACCATCTGCTCCGTATCACCAGGGCTGCAAAGAATTCCTGAAACAGTGTCCACAATATATTCGGCCGTCTGTCCAACCCGGTCGGCCACAACCGGCAGGCCGGCCAGCAGCAGTTCGGTCAGCTTGGCCGGACATTTGGAACGATTGACCAAAGTGTCATCCATTGGATAAATCGCCACACTGGCAGCAGCCAGATAATCAGGAATTTCCTGCGGAGCAATCCAGCCGGCCATTATCAGCGCAGCGTCAAAACCCATTTTTCGGGCTGCTGCCGTCAGCCGTTCCTCTTCGCGATTTCTCCCCTTGCCCACCACCAGAAATCTGACCCCCGACACACCGCTTAGAATCCCGGCAAATATCCGGTACAACCGTTCCTGGTCAAACTCGAAAAAACGGGTGTAAAGCAGCAATACCGGCACTTCAGGCCGGATGCCAAACTTCTCCCGGACGTGCCTGCCGTCCCCGGGCGTTATTTCCGAAACACAATTGGGAAGATAACAGATTCGCTCCGGAGCTACACCGGCTTGTGTGGTGAGGCGCTGCAGTTCCCGGCTTGCCACGCTGACTCCCACGGCCCGTTTTGAAAGCCACCCCTCCTGGAATGCAAAGAGCCATTTCTCCAGCGTAGAATAGGAGTGGAGGTCATTCATCCCCCCCTTTCCCTCCCAGTCGTCGCTATCAAGAAACAAGGGGGGCAACCGCAATCCCAGGCGCTGCAGCGACAGATGCAGCATGGCTGCCAGTCCGCCATACCCCTTGGGTTTGAACAGGTGGACCAGATCCGCTTTCTCAGCGCGAGCGGACCGAAACATGCGCCAGGCCAGCTGCAGCGCCCCCATGGCCTTGCCGCCGGACGGAAGCAGCACATTCACCAGCCTGACTCCCTGCACAATCTCGGTTATTCCGGAATCCTCCGGATTTGTGTAGGGAGGGACGATAACGGTCACTTCATGTCCCAGAATCTGTAACTCTGAAGCAAGCGGGAGCATGCGGGCAATCACTGTCCCCTTTGGGCGTATCCCGAATGGCGCCAGAAAAACTATCTTCATCTGCCGGATATGTTTCTGGCCGGATTTCCAACCATAACCGCTCCATCGGGCACGTCTTTGGTTACAACACTTCCTGCTCCGATTCTGGCGTCAGAACCAATCCGGATGTCACCCACGATGACAGCCTGTGCGCCAACATCCACACGATCTCCGATTACCGGTGAGCGCCCCTGGGTGCCGTCCGGATTGACCTTGCAGCCTATGGTCGTGCAATGTCGCAGCAACACGTTCTCCCCGATTATCGTATGATCGTTCACGACCAGTCCCTGGCCGTGGTCTATGACAAGTCCCGGACCAACCTCGGTCTTGGCCGGCAGCTCCACACCGAGTACCCATTCTATCCCGATACGGTAGGCAATCATCAGCGGCAGACCCAAAACCCAGACGATACGGTTGCTTTTTTTGCGTACCGTGAAAAAATGACTAAGCCGGAATGCCGTCATGATTATGAGTGATTTGGTGTTGCCCCTGTTCCGCACCCAGTCTTTTTTTAGAATTTCAATAAGCTGCACGTTTCCTCCTCAAGAAAGAAAAACCTTCCGGCAACCTTGAAGTGTCTCAAGCGCCTGATTCGATCACACCCGGCTTTAACAGCGCAGATCGGTAAACAGACTCAATTGACGCGGCATGACTGGCAACAGTCGCAGGACGTTCAATACCTGCCCGCAATTTGAGCAGCAGGGCAGGGTCCCGGATAAGCCGCAACATGGCCTCCCGCAGAGCGTTTACATCCCCCGGCGGAACCAGCAATCCGTCAACGCCGTCACTTACCCGTTCCCCCAGCGGGCCGATCAGCGAGGCTATCACCGGCGCACCGGCTGCAAAGGCTTCGGACACGATCAGGGAAAATGTTTCACACCATAGCGCAGGCACCACCACGACATCAACCCGGGCCAGAAGCTCCCAGACCTCGGCCCGTGGCAGCTTGCCCAAAAAACAGACCTGCAGCGAAGCCAGCTCATG
Source organism: Deltaproteobacteria bacterium (assembly GCA_016219145.1). Lineage (GTDB taxonomy): Bacteria > Desulfobacterota > Desulfuromonadia > Geobacterales > Pseudopelobacteraceae > JACRCG01. Next base: position 4,736 of record JACRCG010000278.1, read on the forward strand.
AAGAGAGGCTGAATAGGCCTGATTGGCAGACTCGTCACCAGCGATCCAGAGTTCGGCGCCCTTTTCAATTCCGCTGAAAGCCTCTACAAGGACATGGACGCCCTTTTGCCTGCTCAGCCCTCCGATATAGGCAAAACGAACGGGATCACCGGGCATTCGCGCAGGTCGCGGCGGCAGTTCCGGCGAATCGACTCCATGAGGAACAACCACAACCCGTTCTGGCGAAGCTCCATGTTCAGCATACCACTTGGCCACGTACTCCGTCGGAGCAATCAGCCGGGCAGCATTCCGGAAGATCCTGCGCAGCGACAGATTGCGCCACGCCATCAGGGCGGCCAGAGGCGGAACAGCGGGCCAGAGCTTCGGATGGTCAGCGCGGGCCAGGGCACAGCGGGCGCAGTTGAAGTAGAGCTTCGGCCCGGAGCAGACTTTCCGGCTGTAGTTGTGGAATAATTGAGCGTTTGCGCAGATCCACCAGTAGTCATGCAAGGTGATGACATAAGGAATGCCGGTCTGCAGGATCGCATCGGCCACAGCCACCGGCAGCCCCATCAAATGCTGGATATGAATGACATCGGGCGAAACCTGGGCCAATACCTGCCGGAAGGCATGGTCCAGATATTTCTGTCCAAAAGTGGATCGAAAGCGGATGGCAGGCGTTATCGTACCGGAGCAGGCCGCCCAGATCTGCGTCCCGCTTTCATCAGTCCGGCTTTCCAGGCTGTCCCCGGTGCCGCTGCGGCGATAGAACAGGGCATTTTGATGGCCTCTCTGATTCAGCTCCTGGATCAGCCAGTGCGTGTACAGTTCCGTACCGCCGACGTTTTCAGGCAAATATTGATGAATTATGTGCAGAACGCGCATGGTAGCTACCGATCAAGATACGTCAGAAGTGGCTGACTGCTGCCTGAATGCCAATTGAAATCAGCGTGTATAAACGCCTCTACCCCATACCGGGCGCAATAGCAACCAGAGTCTGACCGGCATAAACGTCGCCAGATAGGCCAGAAAATATTTCATTCTGGTAACTTTATGCGGGGCAATCTTCTGGCGCGCCTCCTTGAGATTTCCCTTGGCCATCTCAATTATCGCCTGTAGATACGCGACGCGCCTCTCCAGGTACTCGAATGCTGATGTATATTTCCGTTCCGGATCAAGCTGTCTCAATTTCCTTAAAACGTAAGCGTATTCATCCGGCCAGGCGTCCCGCAATACCAGACTGTTCATGTTCCGGTGGACACGATAGAATGCGACCGGCTCAGCAAGATAGGCCGCCTGAGAGGTCGCCAGAATTCTCATGAACAGGTCATACTCCTCTACCAGCCTCAAGGCAGGGTCAAAGAGAGATGAGAGTCTCTTAAGCGCAGTATACCTGATCATGACGGTCAGATATCCAATTGTGTAGTTGTAGAGGAACCGTTCGAAAACATCCCCTTCGGGCTGCGCCCCGGTCTGGTAAAGCTTTTTGGTACCCCGCTCGATATCGAATTCGTAGTAGTTGGCATAGACAAAATCGACCGCCGGGATATTTTTCATGATCTCCAGCTGCTTTTCCAGCTTGGCCGGAAACCAGACATCATCGCAGTCCAGGAACGTGATAAATTCACCGGTACACTTCTCCAGTGCGCAGTTTCTGGCTTCACCCAGTCTGGTGTGTACCGGAGCGTAGAAGTACTTGATTCTGCTGTCGGCAAAAGAGCTGACTATTTCGGCAGAGACGTCGGTGGACTGGTTATCCCAGAAAATGATCTCCCAATCAGAACAGGTCTGATCCATGACGCTCTGAATCGCCTCGCGCAGGAACCTGTCCGAGTTGAAGCAGTTCATTATGACTGATACCAAAGGCTTCGGACTCATCTGCCGCAGAACTCCCTGATTCTGGTTACTATCGTTTCCTGCTGGCTCACACTTAAATCCAGATGCAGCGGCAGCGACAGGATCTCGCCATATGCCTTTTCGGCAACAGGCAGCCGGTAATCGCTCCGGAACCTGGTCAGCAGGTGATTGGGCTGATAATGAACGCCGCACTCGATGCCGTGGCCGACTAGATAATCCCTGAGCCCGTCCCGTTTGCCCCCCTTGACCTTGACGACAAACAGGTGCGGCACAATGTTGTCGTAGTCGAGTTGCAGCGGTACTATATCCACCAGACCATCCAGACGGGACAGATACCGCTTCACTATCCCCTGCCGTGTGAGTGCGGCCCGATCAATCTTCCCCAATTGGGCCCGGCCTATGGCGGCCATTATGTTGCTCATGTGATAACGGAATCCTTGCTGTTTGACGTCGAATTCCCAGCTTCTCCGGCCGCTGTATCTCTTTTCGGTATCCTTTTCGACGCCCAGCAAGCGGGCATCCCTGATCAGGGCCAGCAGATCCGTGTCGTCACTGACAACCGCCCCCCCCTCCCCGGAGGTCAGGTTCTTGATCCCGTCGAAACTGAAACAGACCGTTTCACCGCAGTCTCCGACAGCAACCCCGTCCCTTTTGGAACCGAAGGAATGAGCGGCATCTTCAATGACCTTCAGATCATGCTCAGCCGCAAAGTCGTATACACCCTGAATATGGCGCGAGTCGCTGGCGTAATGAACCGGCATGATCGCCCTGGTATTGGCCGTCAGCCGTTTTTTTGCATCATCGACGTCAATAAAAAGGGTGTCCTCCCTGACGTCACAGGCGACAGGTCTGGCTCCGGTGGCAGAAATCGCCTGAAACGAGGCCACGTAGGTAATCGTCGGCACCAGCACTTCATCACCTTCATGCAGGCCGAGACAATGCAGGGCCAGATGCAGCGCCGCCGTACCGGTGTTCACACAGACGACTTCCCTGCCGGTCTGCAGGTACTCCTGCAGTTCCTGTTCAAACAGGCGCACCTCTTCGCCCATTCCCAGGTACTCGTTATCAAGCACCCGCAGCACCGCTTGCTTCTCTTCAGCTCCGATCGTCGATTTGGCCAGACGAATTTTTTCGATCATATGCTTATCCACCGTTGCTGACGCCAGCACTTGCTTATTGCTCACCACTGGAACGGAAAGGTGTCGAGCGGGATGTTTTCACTCTCGCTCGGCTCATGCTCGATATCCGCCAGGTTCAGCAAAAGGTTCAAACCGCTGCCAAGGCCCTGGAATCCCAGCCAGATGCCGGGCGGTACGGTGAGCCTGTGGTAGTTTGAAGGAGAAAGTATTGACTCTGAAAATTTGCCGGAAGTTGAACTCTCACTACGGCCGTCATGCATGACAAAACGGATCTCGCCCACCGGGACGACCAGGTTGAGCGTCATGCGGAGGTGCCGTTTCCACCCCTTGATATCGCCGGGGTTAACCGTAGAAAAATAGGCTTCGCCGAATCCTGTAAAACCAGGATCGCTCTTTTTCATGGCGTGGCAGACATCGCCCTTGGGGTGCTGAATGCGCTTGAGCGGAGTCAGAATGACCCCTGCAATGCCTAGCTGGCCCATGTTGCTCCCCTGTCAGCGGCAGCCTGCTCGTATGCCGCTATCTGGTCCAGCGTAAAACCGTACATATCCACGTTGCCGCCGTAGTAGGCGTAGTACCAGGAGCTCACATACTCGATCATCTGCCCGTACTCCAGCGTCGGCAGCCAGGCCAGGCGCTGCAGCGCCTTGTCACAGTTGAGTTTGAGAAGCCCAGCCTCGGCAAAAGCGCTGCTTCCGGTCACCTGATACGGCTGTTGTCCTTCCGCAAATTTCCAGTAGATGCTCATATCACCGATCAGCTTCAGCACGGTGTGGTTCTGTTCCGCCTTTGGACCGAAGTTAAAACTCTCTCCGGCCAGCAGCTCCTCTGAAGCAAGTTTCGCAGC
>JACRCG010000277.1 GCA_016219145.1 Deltaproteobacteria bacterium
CGGTTTGGATGAAGTTATTTTTGAGAACCGGTCAGAAGCACCAATATATGTAGTATTCAGTGAAAGTGAGAATGGCCCGCATGTTGAGATAAAACCTGCCGACCATCTGCTGGGACTTACCGGTCACGAAAAGATCATGACCCTGCACAATGAATATGCTGATGCGCATTTTGCCGTGATCGGACCGGCAGGAGAGAACTTTAATAATGTATACATGGGTGCAATAGTTCTGAGTACGGACAATCAACTGAAGTCGGGTGAGGGAAAAACACGTTTCGCCGGAAGAGGCGGAATGGGGAGCATGATGGGGTACAAAAACCTGATCGCCATTGTTGCCAGGAGCAGCGACAAAATGGAAAGGATCACCCCCGATATGCGCGACGTAAATCGGGATGTCATCAAGAATGGCGGTTCAGCCCGATTTCAGCCGGTCAGCCAGGGAGGAAACGGAGGAACCTGGGCCAACATTGATGTTTTGCAGGCCTTTCACGCGGTTCCGGAAAACAACTTCCGCCCCAAGGGGGATGAAGATGTCGCCGGGTTGTTCCGCCCGAATGTGGAGAAGGCTTTTGACGTACACAGCGAGGCCTGTTTCCGTTGCGGCATCCGCTGCCACAACAACCTGTACCACCGCAATGCCGACGGCAGCCAAGGTGCGTTTGCCGCAAAGTTCGACTTTGAACCTCTGATTCTGTTCGGGTCAAATATCGGCATCAATGACAGCCGTCAGGTCACGGAACTGATCCATCTATGCGACTATCTGGGCATGGACGCCATTTCTCTGGGCACCACAATTTCATATGTACTCGAATACAATTCACGGCATCCTGACAATCCGCTTTGCGATGGAGTCGCTTTCGGTCAGTTTGATCAGATCAGGGAGTTGATTGTACAGACCGGACGAGGCAACCTGGACGCGGTCGGGCGGGGGGTAAAACGCCTTTCCGAGCAGACCGGTGAAACGTCATATGCAATGCATGTCAAAGGCCTGGAACTGCCCGCCTACCTGCCGGAGACCAACCCGGCCTACGCTTTTGCCATTGCAGGCGGTCACATGTCCATGGGAACACACATGTATCTTGCCAAGGAAGGGAAAACCGGCCTGGATGACTGGGTTGAGGTTATTACGCGCCAAGGTCTTCTCCAGGTAGGTTATGACATGATCGGGCTCTGCAAGTTTGTTGGTGTCGGCATGGGGCATGAACTTATTTCCAGAGCGATCAGCCAAGCAACGGGATTAAAAGTTTCTTCAGAGGAAATTGTAGCAGCTGTTCGACGGGCCTACCTGCGAGGCCTTGCGCTGGAACGACGCCAGGGCTACGAAGATGATGAATACACGCTGCCCAGCCAGGTTTTTGATGACCCCAACCCCAAAGTATCCCTGCCCGCTTTTGTCACCAGGGAGTTCTTTGCGCAGATGAAGCAGAGGGTCTGGGCGGTCTTCAATCCGGAAATGGAAGGTCTGCTGCCGTAATGAACAGGCAAGGGGGCTTATTATGAACATAATCGGAAAACAATTTATCAACGGCCAGCGTGTTGCCCGTTCGACTGTCACATTTTCCTCCTTTGATGCCGCAACCGGCAATGCGCTTCCCTACACGTTTTATGAAGCGAGCGGAGAGGAAATCCGGCTGGCGGTTGCTGCCGCCTCAGCGGCGTTTACGCGCTACCGCCAGACCGGAACTGAAGAGCGCGCCGTTTTCCTGGAAACGATAGCCGGTGAACTGGATGAGCTGGGTGACGACTTCGTACAAGTGGTAATGCAGGAGAGCGGTCTGCCGCAAGCTAGGATTCGCGGTGAACGTCAGCGCACCAGCAACCAGATGCGCCTCTTTGCACAGGTGCTGCGTCGCGGCGATTTCCTTGGCGTCCGGATCGACACGGCTCTCCCTGAACGCCAACCGCTGCCCCGTCCGGATATCCGCCAGTACCGCATCGCACTGGGGCCGGTGGCCGTATTCGGCGCCAGCAACTTCCCACTGGCCTTTTCCGTTGCAGGAGGCGATACCGCATCCGCACTGGCGGCAGGCTGCCCGGTGGTTTTCAAGGCACACCCCGGCCATCCGGCCACCTCCGAACTGGTAGCCGGCGCACTTGTCCGGGCAGTACGGCGCTGTGACCTGCCTGAGGGGGTCTTCGGAATGCTCTTTGGCAACATGATCGGCGCCGATCTTGTAAAGGATTCCGGCATAAAGGCGGTCGCTTTCACCGGGTCACTCCAGGCTGGACGTGCTCTCAGTGAACTGGCTGCACAACGCCCAGAACCGGTACCGGTGTTTGCCGAGATGTCCAGCACCAACCCGGTCATCCTGTTACCCGGCGCCATAGAGAAGCGCGGCGAACAGATCGCCGCTGGCCTGGCCGCTTCCGCCACCTTGGGTTCTGGACAATTCTGCACAAAACCCGGACTGGTGATAGGATTCAAAGGCAGACATTTCGATCTGTTCCTCGATCAGCTTGCCATGGCTATCGGGGATAAAGATCCGGCCGTAATGCTTGGCCGTGGAATACTGAAGAACTATAATGACGGACTCGACTACCTGAGCCGGTTGCCGGGCGTAAAATGCCTGAGCGGCGGAAAAGCTCACGAAGACAGGGCGCTGCCATCTGTTTTCCTGGCCGACTCCACTCGGCTGCACCAACAAATCCACCAGTTGGAAACAGAGGTTTTCGGACCGGTAACGGTTCTGGCTGCCGTCAGCGACCTGCAGGAACTGATGGAGTTGCTTCCGGAGCTGCATGGCCATCTAACCGCCAGCCTGTTTGCCGAACAGGACGAATTGAGTGACTGCCTGCCATTGATTGAAGAAATCTCTGTCAGTTTTAAAATTGCCTGCTACACTATAACCGCCTGTGGAAAATTCAGGGGAGGCAGATGGTTGCGGAGTAGGAGAAGTAGATGGTTGCGGAGTAGGGGAAGTAGATGGTTGCGGAGTAGGGTTATTCCCATTACCGGGATTATTTTCCTGTCCCGGAGGATTGTTTTCACCAGGTGTTGTAATA
>JACRCG010000282.1 GCA_016219145.1 Deltaproteobacteria bacterium
CCGAACGAAGTGGATGAAGATCTGCTGGCCCTGATGGCCGGATCCAAGAGCATCTGTCCGCATCTGCATCTGCCGTTACAGAGTGGCAGCGATTTGCTGCTGGAACGGATGGGGCGGCATTACAGCGCCCTTTATTTCAGAGAGTTGGTGGCCAGGATCATAACGGTTCTGCCGGATGCATTTATCGGCGCTGATGTCATCGCCGGTTTTCCGGGCGAGACGGAGGCCGAGTTCGAAGAGACCGTTAATCTGCTGGAGGAGCTCCCTTTTTCGGATCTGCATGTTTTCCCCTATTCCAGTCGTCCCGGCACCAGGGCAGCCGGGATGGCCGGGCAACTCCCCTCCCAGCTGATAAAAGAGCGGGCGGCCCGGCTGAGAGCTGTTGCGGAGCGGAAGAAACGGGAATTCCTGCGGCGACAGATCGGGCACACCCTTGAAGTGCTGGTTCAGGGTTTTGATCAAAACACATTTATTTGTAACGGATTATCGCGTAATTACGTTGCGGTGACGTTTGTCGGGGAAAGCGCACTTGTTAATCGGGAAGTGCCGGTAAACGTTATTGATTGCGATGGAGAGGTCTGTTCGGGTATGATCTCTAAAAATATCTGAGCGTTGTCCGGTTAGAAAATTGCGGTATGGTGTTTGGAATTGAAAAAACTGACTTGCACCCTCCCCCGGCCCCTCCCATCGAAGGGAGGGGAGCTTTAAATCCCCTCTCCCCTTGTGGGAGAGGGCTAGGGAGAGGGAAAAACTGTAAACTTCAAAAACCTAACGGACACTGCTAAAAATATCTGAGCCTTATGTGATAACAGTTGTTCACCTGATGAATACGAAACCCGGGGAAAGACATGGAGCAGACTCGAACCAGAAAACGTATTACCAGCATAAAGACCAGAATCGCCCTTACCACTCTGGTCACCGTTTCGATAGTACTTTTTTCCGTCTCTGCGGCCCTCTTTTTCTATTTTCATAACGTACTGCGCGAAAGCATCTTTAATCAGCAGTTTGCCATGGTATCCGAGTTGGCCGAGCAGCTGAACGGCCGCATTCAGTTGGCCCGTTATCAACTCTCTCTGGCAGCCACTGAAATCGACCGCAAGGTTCTGGCTGACCCGGCCAGATTGCAGCACATTCTGGCCCAGCTCAGCCCGATCAACATGATCTTTGATGCCGGTTTCGTGGTCATCGGCACAGACGGGCGTATTATTGCCGAAAATATGGGCTTTACCGATCTGGTTGGCGTTGATATCAACCATCGCGACTATGTGCGCGAATCGCTTGCCACCGGTAAACCCTACGTTTCAGCGCCCTTCCGCTTCATCCTTCGTCCTCACAACCCGCTGATCGCCATCGTGACTCCTATTCGGGACAACAATGACAAAATCATCTGCCTGCTGGCCGGCTATCACTCTTTAGGCACAGACCAGTTCCTGACCAGCATGTCCCCCAAGGGTCTTGGCAACGGCGGCTATCTGGGGATTCTGGCCGGCCGGACCATTCTGATGCATAACGACAACTCACGGGTTATGGATGTCATTCCGCCCGGCGCCAACCCCGGTATAGACCTGGCCCTGAAGGGGGTTGAGGGCTCGCTGGTCAACGTCAACAGCAAAGGGGAGCGGCTGCTCAGCTCATTCAAGACTGTCGGTGAAACCGGCTGGATTCTGGGCGCCAACATCCCCTACGACGAGGCCTTCAAGCCGCTTAACCGGCTTGTTTACTACTCCATCGCCATTCTGGCGGTCGGTATCATCTTCTCGCTGCTGGTACTCTGGTACGTCACCCGCCAGCTTACATTGCCGATAAGCCGACTGATCGGTCATATTGATGCCGCCGGAAGCGGAACACAGGAATGGCAGACAATCGAACTGCGCACCGGTGACGAGATTGAGCGCCTGGCGGACGCCTTCAACAGCATGATGCATGAAGTACACAGCACGAGGCGGCAGTTGCAGGAAGAAAAGAATTTTTCCTACGGAATCATCCAGAACAGCGCTGCTCCCATGTTTGTCATCGATAAAAATCATAAAATCATCTTCTGGAACAACGCCCTGACCGGGCTGACCGGTTATACCGCAATCGAGATGATCGGCACCAATCTGCAATGGAGCCCGTTCTATCCCGCCAAGCGCCCGGTTCTGGCCGATCTGGTGATTGACAGCACGCTTGACCATGCCAACGAATATTATGCCACCCACTCAACCTCATTATTTACCGAAGGCTCCATCCGGGCCGAGGGGTGGTACGAAAATATCGGCGGCAAACGCCGCTATATCTTCTTTGAAGCCGCACCGGTCAGAAACGGCAATAACGAGATCATTGCCGCCGTGGAAACGCTGGAGGATATCACCGAAAGAATGACGGTCGAGGCCGAGCTGGCCAACAGCCGGGTGGAGCTGGAGACCAATCACGCCAAGCTTGAGCATCTCTTTGCCGAGGTGGCGCACGGCAAACGCGAGTGGGAAGAAACGCTTGATCATCTGCGTGATTTCATTATTCTGACCGACCCGGAACACAGAATCCGGCGCTGCAACAGACTGCTGGCCGATGCCACCGGCAAGTCGCTGGTTGATCTGATCGGCCTTGACTGGCGGCATCTGCTCTCAATGGTCGGCTTCGAATTTACCACTTTCAATGAGTCGGGCGGCAAAATATTCCAGAAAGAAACCGGGCGCTCATACGATATAACCATTTACAAGACAGAAAAGGATGGACGCCTGGAAGGGTATGTCATTTCCGTAAACGACATCACTGAGCTTCGCAACGCCTCGCAGAAACTTCAAAAGGCCTACTCGGAACTGAAGGAAGCCCAACTGCAGATTTTCCAGCAGGAAAAAATGGCCTCGATCGGCCAGCTGGCGGCCGGTGTGGCTCATGAGATCAACAATCCGATGGGGTTCATATCCAGCAACCTGGGCACACTGGATAAATACCTCTCACGGCTGACCGAATACATAACTGCCATTGATAGGGCAGTTGACAAATGCTGTCTTGAAGAGGCCGTTAAACTGAAAGAGCTGAGAAAAAACCTCAAGATCGATTATATCTCCGGCGACGCCGGTCAGTTGATTGCCGAAAGCCAGGATGGCGCAGACCGGGTGCGCCGCATTGTGCAGGATCTGAGGAGTTTTTCACGGGTGGATCAGGCCGATCAGGCCATGGTCAACCTGAACGAGGCGCTTGAGACAACCATCAATATCGCCTGGAACGAAATCAGGTACGTGGCCGAACTGAAGCGCGAATTCGGCGATATTCCCGAGATTCTCTGCTATCCGCAGCAACTCAATCAGGTTTTTCTGAATCTGCTGATCAATGCGGCTCACGCCATGGAGGGCAGGCAGGGCAGCATCACGGTCCGCACCTGGATTGAAGACGGGCATGTCTGCATCTCGGTCAGCGATACCGGCTGCGGCATACCTGAAAACATCCGGGAACGGATTTTTGAACCGTTCTTTACAACCAAGGAGATCGGAAAAGGCACCGGACTTGGACTTTCCATTTCGTACGATATAATCAAGCGACATGGCGGTGCTTTCAAGGTGATCAGTGAAGTTGACAAGGGTACGACCTTTATCGTCAGCATTCCGATCGTAATCGGATAATTATTCTTTAAAGGCGGACAATATTTTGAAAACAGACCATAAAACAGAGCCCAGTGAGCTCTCCGATACAATTAAATGGCAGACAATTTTTAACGCCATTGAGCATCCGGCCATCATACTTGATCGGGGTCACCGGATTGTGGCGGCCAACAGCGCCAGCAACCGCCTGACCGGCCTTCCTGCCGATGAAATAATCGGCAAATATTGCTACGAGGCTTTTCACCGTGCTGATAGTGGCTGTCCACCTTCCGATTGTCCGATGAAAAGGATTCAAGACAGTGATTCAATGGGTTCAATATCGATGGAGATGGAAACAGAGACCGGAATATTCATGGTCTGCAGCACGCCTGTTCTGGGCGACAATGGCAAGCTTGACAAGCTGATCCACATCGCAACCGATATTACCGCCAGCAAACAGATGGAGCAGAAACTTGCCGCCGAGCTGGAAGAGCACAAAAACCTTGAATCAGCCCTGATCGAACAGCAGAACTTCATCAGGAGCCTGATTCTGAACTCTACCGGCGCAATATTTGTCCTGGACCACAGACATCGTGTACAGATCTGGAACAAAGCCTGTGAGAACCTGACCGGTTTTTCCCAGGCCGACATGATCGGAACTGAAGATCAGTGGCGAGCCTTTTACGCAAGCAAGCAGCCGACTCTGGCCGATGTCATCCTTGACGGAGAATTTGGCAAACTGCCAAAGCTTTATTCGCAGGTGTCAAGGTCAAGCAATATTCCCAACGGTTTCAAAGCGGAGGGGTGGTTCGAACAGATCAACGGCAAGGATCGTTATCTGACTATTGAAGCTGCCCCCATTTATGACAGCCTGGGGATTATGACTCATGTTGTTGAATCAATCAGCGACATTACCGAAAATAAAGCGCTTGAAGAGCAGCTGCTTCATTCCCAGAAAATGGAGTCGATCGGACAGCTGGCCGGTGGTATCGCTCACGAGTTCAACAATATTCTGGCTGTCATAATGGGGTACGGCCAGGTCATGCGCGATGGTTTTCAGCCCGGCTCTGTAAACATGAGTGACATCGACCAGATTCTGACGGCAACAGATCGCGCCGCGACTCTTACCAAAGGGCTGCTGGCCTTCAGTCGCAAACAACACGTTTTGCTTAAGAATATAGATGTCAGCATTCTGGTGCATACCACCTTGAAAAGTTTCAGCCGGATCATGGGCGACGACGTCATAATCAATGAAAATCTGGCCGGTGCTCCTCTGATTATTTACGCCGATCAGGGTCTGGTGACACAGGTGCTGATGAATCTGATGGCCAACGCCCGTGATGCCATGCCGAACGGCGGCATGCTGAATATCAGCGCCAATAACATCATACTGGCCGAGCCTTACCTGCACCCGCTCAGCACCATCCCGCCCGGAAA
>JACRCG010000281.1 GCA_016219145.1 Deltaproteobacteria bacterium
AGAAGCTATCCTTGACATATATACAGACAGGCTTATTGGGTTTAATCCGCAGTACAAAAAGTTCATCAATAAAAAAGATATCCCGGAACCGGTTGTGATTTACCTGAACAATGCCATCAGAAAGCAGATGTGCAGGGAAGAGTGGAGATAAGGCGGATAGGAGAGAGCAAATGCCTCATCCCTTCTGGTGATATTTAATAGTGAAATCAGTAAGTTATTAACATAATTGTCTCATGTCAAGGGCAGACCCCTTTTGGTCTTTTAATTGTCTCATGTCAAGGGCAGACCCCTTTTGGTCTTTTGGTTTAATGTCTCATGTTGTCAAGGGCAGACCCCTAATGTCTCATGTAAATGAAATAAAAACCGAACACAGTAAAGGAAACTCAATAATATGGAAAAAAAATTCTTGCCAGGAATGCTCATTTGCCTAAGTATATCGGCTAGCTTCGGTGGTTGCGGAGGCAATGACACTCATGCGACAAAAAATTTCGTCTACGTCACAAATTCATCCTCAAACAATATCTCAGCCTATACAATAGACGCCACTACCGGCAAATTGACGACCATCGCTGGTAGTCCGTTTGCTACAGGGACTCGGCCTGAATCGGTCACCGTGGGGGCTTCCGGTAAATTCGTCTATGCCGCAAACTTTGGTTCAGGTGATATCTCAGCCTATACCATCGACGCTGCCACAGGCACACTTGCGGCCGTCGCTGGCAGTCCGTTTGCTGCCGGAATTGCGCCCGTGTCGATAACTGCGGATTCTTCCGGCAAATTTGTCTATGTCGCAAACTTAGGTTCAGGCGGCATATCGGCCTATACTATCGACGCCACCACAGGCGCATTGACAGCAATCGCTGGTAGTCCGTTCGCTATAAATATGCCACAATCGATAACAGTCGACCCATCTGGTAAATTTGTCTATATCCCGTATATAGCTTCAGATTACATCTCAGCCTATAACATTGACGCCACCACAGGAGCGTTAACAGCCATCGCCGGTGGTCCGTTCCACGCCGGTTCTGCTCCTGTATCTGTAACGGTAGACCCGTCGGGAAAGTTTGCTTATGTTGCAAATCAATTTTCTCATAACATATCTGCTTATTCAATTAACGCGGCTACAGGCACATTGGCGGCCATCGCCGACAGTCCGTTCGCTGCAGGTGCATCTCCAGTTGCTGTCGCTGTAGACCCATTCGGCAGATTCGCCTATGTCACTAATTCAGGTGGTCAGAGCGTTTCGGCCTATAATATCAATACCACAACTGGCGCTCTAATGGCCATTGCCGGCAGTCCTTTTGCCGCCGGTTCTATCCCCAAATCGGTAACGGTAGATCCAACTGGAAAATTTGCCTACGTAGCGAATCAAGTTTCAAATAACATCTCAGCCTTTACCATAGACACCACCACAGGCGCTTTAACGACCGTTTCTGGCAGTCCGTTCGCGACTGGCTTATCACCGAGTTCAATTGTTACGGTAAAGGGCAAGTAAAAGGGAGTAAGCAAAAGGGTCAGGCCGTACGCAATTGACAGAATGACGGAAAACAATCAATAGCGTCTGTCTGCCCCTTGGTAGACTCCCCTCAAACATCGTAACAACACCAAAATCACAAATTATCCTTGTATTTTTAATTTTATAAATATAAATTGCCTTGTAATTTTAAATACGAACTACAACAAGGTCAATCATGCGTAGATTTATTGATGACGAACTCCAGCAATGGCGGGACAGTGCCAGACGCAAGCCGCTGATTTTGCGGGGTGCCCGGCAGGTCGGCAAAACCTGGTCACTGAAAGAGTTTGGGAAGAAAAGCTTTGAATCGATTGCGCTGGTCGATCTGGAGCGCAATCCTTCCCTGCGCAAACTGTTCGATGGCGATCTTGGCGCGGCGCGCATCTGCTCCGATCTGGAGGTGCTGCTGCGGCAGAAGATCACACCGGGAAAAACCCTGCTCATTATTGATGAAATCCAGGCCTGTCCTCGCGCTATTACCGCCCTGCGCTACTTTTATGAGGAGATGCCGGAGTTGCACGTCGTTGCCGCTGGTTCGCTCCTTGAATTCGCGCTGAAAGACGCCTCTTTTCCGGTCGGCAGAATCCAGTTTCTCAATCTCTATCCGCTCTGTTTTGCCGAATATCTTGAAGCGATCGGCAATATCCCCGCTGCTGTAGCCGTTTCAGGCGATCCGGCTGACATATCACCTGCTGTTCATGAACTTCTCCGCGATGAGCTGAAACGCTATTTTTTCATCGGCGGGATGCCGGCAGCTGTCGAGGCCTACCGGGAACAGGGCTCGTTGCGGGATGCCTTCGAGGTGCAGGGGGAGATTGCAGAATCGTATCGGATGGATTTTGCAAAATATACCCCCCTGGTTGACCGCTACTGCCTCGACTCGGTCTTTACTTCACTGGCGCAGAGCGTCGGACAACAGATCAAATACGCTCGGCTGGGCGAAGGACATAGCAACCCAACGTTGAAGAAGGCATTTGAAGCGCTCTGCCTGGCTCAGGCAGCCCGCAAGATAACTTCGGTCAATCCAACCGGCCTGCCACTGGGGGCAACTGCTTCGGCCAAGGTATTCAAGGCGTTGATGCTGGATCTGGGTTTGATGCGCTATCTGTCGGGTATGCCGGACGATATTGAGTATGCCAGGGGCGATCTGCTTGCCATCTATCGCGGCGCCATGGCTGAGCAGTTCGTGGGGCAGGAGATGCTGACGTCGCAGCGGGGAAGCCTCTATTACTGGGACAGGCAGGCCAAGAGCAGTTCCGCCGAGGTTGACTATCTGGCTGTCATTGACGGCAAAATTCATCCGATAGAAGTGAAAAGCGGCGCTGCCGGCAGCCTGAGAAGTCTGCATCTTTTTCTGGCTTCATATCCGGAGTGCGGCAAGGCGCTGGTTTTTTCCGATCAGCCATATTCTGATCTGCCGGATCAAAAAATTACTTTTTTGCCTCTGTACAGTGCTTTTGCAGCGACTAAACAATTAAAGAAACCTCCGCTCTTAAAGCGCACAAGTTGATGCAAGGAAAGGATCAAATAATGGGACAGGACGGCTTTACGCTGGAGATGGCGGTACGCGATTACGAGTGCGATATGCAGGGTGTAGTGAATAACTCGGTGTATCAGAACTATCTGGAACACGCCCGCCATGAATACTTCAAGACACTTGGTATAGATTTCGCCGAAATGACGAAACAGGGCATCAATCTGGTGGTAACGCGGGTCGAAATCGACTACAAGACATCCCTTGTCAGCGGGGACCGCTTCGAGGTTGCCGTGCGGATGGAGCAGCTCTCTCCGGTGCGGATCGGCTTTTATCAGGATATCTGCCGCCTGCCGGACCGGAAAGCGGTGGTCAGGGCACTGGTAACCGGGACCGCCCTGAATGCCAAGGGACGGCCACAGCTTCCGGAAGCGCTGAAACAGATTCTGGTGCGGGCCTGATTGAAAAGAGTGGTCAGCCCCTGACACGAGACATGTCATGAAATCAGCAGACAGAAAGAAAAAGGACACTTCAGCATGGCATTGCCTTCAACCATACACAGGGTCACTATTCAGCTCTCGGATGTTGATCGGGGGATTTATGAGTCTTTGCAGGCGACCGTAGCCCGTCATCCTTCAGAAACCGAAGAGCGGCTTGTGGCCAGACTGCTGGCGTATGCCCTCTTCTTCGAGCCCGAACTTACCTTCACCAAGGGGATCAGCGCGACAGATGAACCGGATCTCTGGTTAAAAGGGCCGGATGGCCGCGTACTGCTGTGGGTGGAAGTGGGACTGCCTGAAGCGGATCGGATCATCAAGGCCAGCCGCCATACCGGGCGGATTGCCCTGATTGCATGCGGCAAGACCTTATCCAGCTGGGAGCAGCAGCACCTGCCCAAACTTGACGGCATATCCAATCTGACGCTCATAAGTTTCGATCAATCCTTTATCAGCAGCCTGACATCCAGACTGGACCGCTCCATAACCTGGGAAGTCACCATCAATGACGGCAGCCTGTACATCAATGTCGGTGATGAGACCCTGGAGACAACACTTCAGCTCCGTGCAGGAAACAGATGACACACTTCAATTACAATAATAAACAACCGCACCGGTACCCTTCAGTTTAGTGCAGCTGCCCCGGCGCTGGAAAATATTTGCCGCCCTGGCTGGCATGCTTGTCCTGAGCATGTTCTTCCGCGTTTCCATGGCTGTTGTATCATCCGAGCTTACAAGCGATCTGGGACTTGGCGCTGCAGAGCTGGGCGTTGTTTCAGGGGTGTTTTTTTATATCTTCGCCTGCTCACAAATTCCGCTCGGCCCGCTGATTGACCGCTTTGGAGGAAGACTGATCGTCTCGATACTGGGCGCCGTCACCACCGGCGGAGCGCTGTTCTTTGCTGTGTCGGCCAGCTACCACAATCTGATCGCTGCGCGTATTCTGCTCGGAGTAGGAACTGCCGCGGTTCTGATGGGGTCGTTAAAGATATTTTCAAACTGGTTCTCCCGGGAAGAGTTTGCAAAAATATCGGGATACATGATCGCGGTCGGAAACCTGGGAAGCGTTGTCGCCACCTTGCCGCTGGCGTACGCCATCAGCAATTTCGGCTTGCGAGCCACATTTATTGCGGCTTCTCTGGCGCAGCTGGCAAATACAGCGGCAGTGTTCCTGATCGCTCGCGATGCTCCCGCCGCTGATGAAACAAACGCAGGGCCATCACCGGCAATAGCCGGAGAACACCGGGCCGATATGCTGAAAACGTGGCGACTGCTGCTTGTTTCTCCAGCCTTCTGGCTGGTTTCGCTGATGGCTTTTTTCTGGTACGCAAACTACATGGTGCTGCTTGGAATGTGGGGCGGTCCGTACCTGCGGGAAGTGATCGGGCTCGACAAATCCGCATCCAGCATGACGCTGCTCTTTATATCATTCGGATATATCTGCGGTTCATTGCTGCTCGGCAAAATGATAGATATCCTGAAAGGCTCGCTTATCAGGACTATCGTACTGGGACAGTCCCTGTTGCTGTTACTGATGTCGGCCATGCTTGGGCCGGCTGAAGCGGTTCCCCGAACGCTACTTGTTTTAATCTTCTTTATGATCGGCCTGGCATCATCTTCGGGTATAATCATCTATCCGCTGGCCCGCAATCTGGTCCCGCATGAATTCGCGGCAACCGCCATGACATGCGTGAATTTCTTTCTCCTGATTGGAGCGGCGTCCGTGCAGCATATCATCGGGCTATCCATACACACCTTCACACGCCTGCCGTCCGGTTATCCGGCCACAGCCTATCATACGGCCTTTATGATCCCGATTTGCGGCCTGGCCGGCACGCTTGTGCTTTTTGTATGCGGCAGGAGATTCTTCAAATAAGCATCGATCAACAGTGCACAACACATGGCCACATTTCAGAACTGCCCGGATAGATCTTGACATCTTGTCGTTCTGGTTTAAAAGCACTGCCTTGCACCCTCCCCCAGCCCCTCCCATCAAAGGGAGGGGAACTTAAATTATACTCCCTCTCCCCTGGTGGGATAGGGCTGGGGAGAGGGGGAATCGCTTCACTCGCACAAGTTTTACCGGGCAACTCTTGAAAAACAAAAGGAAACAGCTATGAACGAAACATTTAATGAACGCTGCGGAGGACGGATCCTCGTAGACACCCTGAAAATCAATGGGTGCGACATCGTCTTCAGTGTTCCGGGAGAGAGCTATTTACCGGTACTGGACGCCCTCTTTGACGAGCAGGAGGCCATCCGGCTGATTGTCTGCCGCCAGGAAGGCGGGGCGGCCTACATGGCCGAAGCTTATGGAAAGCTGACCGGGCGGCCCGGTATCTGCTTTGTCACCCGCGGACCGGGCGCGACCAATGCCAGCGTAGGAATCCACACCGCCTTTCAGGACTCCACGCCGATGATACTTTTCATCGGTCAGGTCGGCAGCGGCATGGCCGATCGCGAGGCCTTTCAGGAGATCGATTTTCGTCGCATGTTCGGACAGATGGCTAAATGGGTGGGGCAGATAGACCACCCCGATCGCATCCCCGAAATGGTCAGCCGCGCCTTCCATCTGGCCGTGTCAGGCCGCCCGGGGCCTGTGGTACTGGCGCTTCCCGAGGACATGCTGGCGGCAACGGCAGCAGCCGGAGATGTCACGGCATACCGGCGGGTGCAGGCACACCCCGGGAAAGCTGATATAGCAAAGCTTCACGAAATGCTTGACAACGCCGAGCGGCCGGTCATGATTCTGGGCGGAGCTGACTGGTCGCTGGCCGCCCGAAACGATATCATGGCTTTCGCCGAAGCCGGTAATCTCCCCGCAGCCTGCACTTTTCGCCGCCAGGATCTGTTTGACAACCGCCATCCAAACTATATCGGCGACCTTGGGTTCGGCGTCAATCCCGCCCTGGCGGATCGCATCAAACAGGCGGATCTTCTCCTGGCGGTCGGCCCGCGCCTGGGAGAGGTCACTACCAGCGGATATACCTTGATTGAAGCGCCACGGCCAAAGCAGCAGCTGATCCATGTTCATCCGGGGAGTGAGGAGCTGGGGCGGGTCTATCAAGCGGATCTGCTGATAAATTCAGGCATGCCCGAGTTCGCGGCGGCGCTCCGGGAGATGGCTCCCTTCGGCGCTCCAACGTGGTCGGCCTGGACCGAATCCGCCAGAAACGATTATCTTTTGACCTTACAGCCTCAGCCTGTGACGGGAAACCTTGACCTGGGCCGGATAGTGGCTTTCTTGCGGGGTCGTTTGCCGCAGACAGCCATCCTGACCAACTGCGCCGGCAATTATGCCACCTGGGTACACCGTTACTACCAGTATTCCGGATTCCGCACTCAGCTGGCCCCGACCAACGGCTCCATGGGGTATGGGCTTCCGGCGGCTGTGACCGCGAAGTTGCTGCATCCGGAGAGAACTGTGGTCTGCTTTGCGGGCGACGGCTGCTTTTTGATGAACGGCCAGGAGCTGGCTACTGCGGTGCAGTATGACGCGGCCATCATTGTTATCGTCATAAACAACGGCATGTACGGCACCATCCGGATGCACCAGGAAAGGCGCTTTCCCGGACGGGTGATCGGGTCCGGACTTCAAAATCCTGATTTTTGCGCCCTCGCCCAGGCCTATGGAGCATCTGGCGAGATTGTGACCGCAACCTCTGATTTTGAAGCCGCCTTCGAACGGGCCGTTGTATCCAACAGGCCGGCCCTCCTGGAACTCCGCACGGACCCGGAAGCGATAACACCGAGAACAACTCTGACTGCCATCCGCACAAGAGTGAGGACTGGTGACTCAAAATAATCAAGCGCATGCTCAGGAGGGAAAACTTCAAGGTTTCTTCAGCTCAATATTTCATCTGCGGAATAATTTGGTATTATAGTGGATCACTGCACGATCTGGTGATTGAACTGAGAGCAAGCTGCCGTGAGTAAATAAATACATCTGTTGATCAAGAGGAGGAGTCACATGTCCAAACGCATGAAGATCTGCATCAACACCGGCGGCGGAGACGCGCCCGGACTGAACGCCGTCATCGAGGCGGTCACCATGGCCGCCTACACCCGGCAGTGGGAGGTGTACGGCATCAAGAGCGGCTACACCGGGCTGTTTAACACCGACGAGATTGTTCATCTGACTCCTGACAAGGTGGACGGCATTGCCAGTATCGGCGGGACCATTCTCGGCACCACCAACAAGGGCAACCCCTTCATGATGCCGGTAACGAACGAGACCGGCGACATCGTTCAACGCGACCTGTCTGATCGCGTCATGGATAACTTCCGCCGACTGCGCTTTGACGCCCTGGTGGCCGTCGGCGGCGACGGCAGCCTGGAGATAGCCCATCGCTTCGCCGAAAAGGGGATGCCGGTAGTCGGGGTGCCGAAGACCATCGACAATGACATGGGGGGCACAGTCATCACCTTCGGCTTCGACACGGCGGTCAGCATCGCCACTGAGGCCATCGACCGCCTGCATTCGACCGCCAAGTCCCACGACCGGGTCATGGTGGTCGAGGTGATGGGGCGCAACGCCGGCTTCATCGCCCTGAACAGCGGCATCTCCGGCAACGCCGATGTGATCCTGATCCCGGAGATCCCCTTCGATATCGAGAAGGTCTGCGACAAGCTGATGGAGAACGAGCTGAACGGGCGCAAGTACGCCATCGTGGTAGTGGCCGAAGGGGCCGTCCCGGCCGGGGGCGACGTGATCATCAAAGGTGGCGCGGAAGGCGGGCGTCAGCACGTGGTGCTGGGTGGCATCGCCGAACACGTGGCCAGGGAGATCACCGCACGGACCGGCAAGGATTCGCGCTCGATGGTGCTGGGGCATTTGCAGCGCGGCGGCTCCCCCACCACCTTCGACCGGCTGCTGTCGCTCCGTTTCGGCGCAGCGGCGGTGAGGGCCATCGAGATAGGCAAGTTCGACCATATGGTAGCGCTCAAGTCGCCTGACATCGCCCTGGTACCGCTGGCCGAAGCGCTCGGTATCCAGAAGCGGGTCAGCCCCGATTGTGACACAGTGTTGACGGCCCGCGATCTGGGGATCTGCTTCGGGGATTGATCAACTGTTGTGTTTGGCTGGATCAGACAGATAAACTGGAAACCTTATAGACAATTAAACGCGAATCAATTCTGATATTGGAAGGAGTATCCCATGTCAAACTCTTCAACACGCTGGATGACTGCCACGTTTCTCACAACGGCCCTCATGGTGGCCGCAACAGCCGGGGCCGCGCCGAAGGAAACAAAGAAACCGTATCCGCATTACTGGTTGAGCATCGCCACGGTTAACCAGTCCATGCCCGGAATGCCAGCCGAAATGACAGGCATGGCCGGCCTGTTCGGCGGTAAAAGTTCATTTGGCCCAAAGCGCGAGCTGCTCCTGCAACTGGAGTCTCCGCAAACCACGCCGGAGAAACCGTCTGCACAGGATGAAATCCCGCCCGGCCAGAAGATGGGGGCCGCGCTTCCGCTTGTGACCCCTAAAGTCGAAAAGACACCCCATGAGCAGGGCGAGCGACGACCGCCCGAGCAGTACGAAAAACCGAAGGCCCGCATGCTGATCTATTGGGGCTGCGGTGAGAACATCGGCAAAGGGCAGCCCAAGGTCATCGATACAAGCAAGATGGGTATGGCTGAGTTCGGTCAGGCCTTTTCCGGACGCACCCCCACGCATCAGACACCGCCAGCGCCCCGGAAGGGCTGGACCTATGGCGAGTGGCCGAACCGCGACGACAGAACAGACATCCCGGCTGACAGCTCGCTGGTCGGCGCTCATCGCGTCAAAGGCAACTATACGATTGATATTCCGTTCTCACTGGATGCTAAAAGAGATTTTATGGCGCCGGTTGAATTTACCTCAATTTCTTCGACAGCCGGCACAGCGACCAAGGTTGACTGGAAAGAAGTGCCAACCGCCATCGGCTATTTCGCCACAGCCATGGGGCATAACCAGAGTACCGGCGAGACGATCTTCTGGTCAGCCAGCGAAGTTCCGGAAACCGGCTTTGCGCTGCTGGACTACCTGACGCCGGCCGATGTCAGCAGGTTTATCAAGGATAAGGTTGTCATGCCGACCTCACGAACGACCTGCACGGTTCCGCCGGTCTTTAAAGATGCCGAAGGGGCCATGCTGCAATTCATAGCCTACGGGGAAGAGCTGAATCTGGCCCACCCCCCCAAACCCAAACTTACCCGGCAGCC
>JACRCG010000284.1 GCA_016219145.1 Deltaproteobacteria bacterium
CCACTCCGGGAGGCGAGAGTAACCCTCATGTTCTTGTGGCCGCCAGCCTTTCCGGCGTTGACCGCATCTTCCGCATCGGCGGGGCTCAGGCCGTAGCCGCTCTGGCATACGGCACCGCCACCATCCCGAAAGTGGACAAAATTACCGGACCGGGCAACATTTACGTCGCAACCGCCAAGAAACTGGTCTTCGGGCAGGTCGGCATCGACATGATTGCCGGGCCGAGCGAAATTCTGGTGATCAACGATGGCAGCGGCAACCCGGCCCACATCGCCGCCGACCTGCTCTCCCAGGCAGAGCACGACGAACTGGCCTCCTCGATCCTGATCAGCACAGACCGCGCCTTTGCCGATCAGGTGGCGGCCGAAGTCGAGCGCCAGCTGTCGCTCCTCTCTCGCGAAACCATCGCCCGCGCCTCCTGGGAAAAGTACGGCGCTATCATCGTATCCGGCACGCTTGAAGAAGCTATTGAATTTTCCAACCGCATTGCGCCGGAGCACCTGGAGCTGGCAGTGGCCGACCCCTTCGCCATACTGCCGCTGATTACCAACGCCGGGGCCATTTTCATGGGGCATTGGACCCCCGAAGCGGCCGGAGATTATCTGGCCGGCCCGAACCACACCCTGCCGACCGGCGGAACAGCCCGTTTCTTCTCGCCGCTCTCGGTGGATGACTTCGTCAGGAAGTCATCGATTGTCTATTTCTCCGAGAACGGGCTGAAGAGGTTAGGTAGTGACATAGTCCGCATTGCCGGGCTAGAGGGGCTGGAGGCACATGGCAGGTCGGTATCCATTAGAATTGACGGCCGCTGAGACAGCGGGATTTTATTATTTCAGGAGGCATCTGGTGAAAAAGTTTATCGGCTTGGCTACAGGTATCGTTCTCATTTCCCTCGCTACGCTCTCAACGGCTTTTGCGGCGGAACCACAAAAGAAAGTCTTGATCGGCATATCCCAGATTGTGTCGCATCCTGCTCTGGATGCCATTGTGAAAGGCGTGCAGGACGAACTGGCCGCTTTGAAAATCAATGTCGAGTATGACCTTCAAAATGCCAACGGCAACATCAACACCGCCGCATCAATCGCCAACAAGTTTCAATCAGAAAAAGTAACTCTGGCTGTTGGCGTCGCCACGCCCACCGCGCAGGCTCTGGTGAAGACCCTGAAGGGGATTCCGATCGTCTTTACCGGGATAACCGACCCGGTCAAGGCCGGCCTGGTAACATCACTGGAAAAAGGTGAAAAATCGGTTACCGGCTATTCAAACATGACGCCGATAAAACAGCAGATCCAGCTGCTGCTGAAAGTCAAGAAAGTCAAGCGGCTGGGCCATATCTACACCGGCTCGGAAGTTAATGCCGTCGTACTGGCAGGTGTTGTCAAACAGTCCTGCAAAGAGCTGGGGATTGAATATGTTGAAACTACGGTATCGAAGTCGGCCGAGGTCAAGCAGGCCGTTCAGGCGATTGCCGGAAGAATCGACGCTTTGTACATAACAACAGACAACACGGTGGTATCGGCCATGAGTGCCGTAGCGGAAGTTGCTCTTAAAAACAAGATCCCGATCATGTCGGCCGATACGAGTTCGGCCGAGACAAACCCGGTCATGATGGCCTCCGGCTTTGACTGGTACAAGATGGGCCGGGCGACCGGCGATATGATTGCCGAGATTCTGAAGGGGAAAAAACCTGAAGATATGCCGACCCGCTTCATGACCAAGCCTTCCGATACGGATCTGCTGATCAATCTCGATGTCGCCAGGAAGATCGGGGTGACCATCCCCAAAGAGATCCTGGCTGGAGCCAACAAGGTTGTCGAGAACGGCAAACTAACGAAGAAATAGACCACTTGGATGATTGAAGGAATATTTGTAGAAGGTCTGATTTACGGAATCATGGCCCTGGGGGTGTTCATCACCTTCAGGGTGCTTGATTTTCCGGATCTGACAGTGGACGGTTCATTTCCGCTGGGAGCCGCCCTGATGGTGCAGTGCCTTCTGCTCGACATGAACCTCTGGCTGGCGCTGCTGATCGCCTTCATCGGCGGGATGCTGGCCGGGATGGTGACTGCGCTGATCCACAACCATCTCAAGGTGCCCAACCTTCTGGCCGGCATCCTGACGATGACCATGCTCTACTCCGTAAATATCCGCGTACTGGACAACCGCGCCAACGTCCCCATCCTCAAGCACACAACCATCCTTTCGCATGTGTCCGAAGCCTTTGCCGGTGCTGTGCCGGATGAATATGTGCTGCTGCTGTTTTTCCTGATTGTCGTACTGATCATAAAGTTGCTGCTCGATCTGTTTTTTCATACCGATCTGGGTATGACGCTGGGCGCGATGGGAAATAACGAGCAGATGGTCATATCCCAGGGCGTTAATCCAAAAACGCTCAAGACCATCGGCCTCGGACTTTCCAACGGCCTGGTGGCCGTATCAGGGGCCTTTGCGGCTCAATATCTGGGTTTTGCCGATGTGGCGCTCGGCCAGGGGATCATCATTTCCGGTCTGGCTTCGGTCATGATCGGCGAATTTCTGGTCCTGAAAAGTAACCGCATCGTGGTGCTGACCTTTTGTGCTGTAATGGGTTCGGTCGTGTTTAACGGGGTGATGTATCTGGGGCGCTATTACGGCTATGTCGTCAAGATGACTCCCAATGACCTGAATCTGATCAAGGGTATCCTGATAATCGCCCTGCTGTTGGTGGCCCAGAGCAAAAAACTTCAGAAAAATCCTGTCAGAGCGATGTCACCCGGATGATCGAACTGAAGAACATATCCATGCTGTTCAATCCCGGAACGGTGAATGAGAACCTGGCCGTCAGCAATATAAATCTGAAGGTCAGGGAAGGGGACTTCATCACCGTTATCGGCAGCAACGGCGCAGGCAAGTCCACGCTCTTCAACCTGATCGCCGGAACAATCTCGCCTACCGGCGGAAGTATCCATTTTAACGGTCAGGACATCAGCCGCGAGCCCGAGTACAAGCGGGCCCGCCATATCGGCCGGATTTTCCAGAATCCGCTGCTCGGCACAGCCTCCAACATGACCCTCGAAGACAACATGATGATCACCTACCGCAAGGGTTTCAAGTGGCTGAAGCGAAGCCTGAACAAGAAAATGCGGGAGTACTTCCGATCACAACTGACACAGCTCAATATGGGACTCGAAGATCGTATGAAGGAAAATCTGTCCATGTTCTCCGGTGGACAGCGACAGGCGCTGACACTGCTGATGATGGTTCTGTCAAAACCGGACCTGATCCTGCTGGATGAACATACGGCCGCCCTGGACCCGAAGAATGCCGAAGTAGTTCTTGATCTTACTCGCAAGTTCATTGCTGAATACAAGCTCACCTCCCTGATGATCACCCACAACATGAAC
>JACRCG010000285.1 GCA_016219145.1 Deltaproteobacteria bacterium
ATCAGACCCGCCAGGGCCGAGAGCCAGATCAGGGTGGCGGCCGGATTCAGCCTGCTGTTTCTGCGTGCGCATTCCATATCACATTATTACCCGTATTCCCTGTATAGAAGCAACTGCAACATTCGTGCAAGCAAGTATCAGATTTTACCAAAAATAACAATATCACTGTATGCGATTAATACAGCTATTTGTCCATCAACAGGAATATGCTCTTGACAATTTGAAATGAGTTGGACAGTATTGACTTAATTAATTATGCGAAAATTTATCCCGATACAATTCTTTGCCCGGCTGCTGCTGGTGGTCATGCTGACCGTCACGGTCAATGGCGTGCATGAAAGTGTGCATGCCATGCAAAGTGATGTTTCAGCTTCGAGCTATCAAGTCTCGGATGTTGAGGTGTTTGCGTCTCACCAATGCCCATGCTCTCCTCTGGAACAGCACAAGGAATATGACGGATGCAATTCCTGTATCAACTGCGCCTGTCATGCGCCTCTGATCGTTCAACAGTTCAAAATCGATTTCAACCCGCTGGTTCTAGATCTGCAAACGTCCGACCCTTTCAGGTTTTTACCCGAAGTCTTTCTTACCAAGTTTATCCCCCCGCAAAAATAGGCCAAAAAAGCCGCACCGGGAGCAGTTCGTGCTGTCCAGGGACAGAACTGTCTTCTCACCGGGCCGTGGTGCGTCCAATACCGCTTTTCATCTAATCATTCAAAACTGAATATGGAGGTTATTTCTTTGGAAACAACTGTATCTGGAAGAAGGGCACGTCTGCTAGTGCCGGGAATTTTCTGTCTGCTTGCATCGGTACCGGCGCTGGCAGCAGAGACACAACAGCTGGCGTTGCCGCAGGTAGTCGAGGTTTCGTTACAAAATAATGGCGACCTCAAATCATTTCGTGAAGAAAAAGGCATTCGCGAGGCCGGCAAAACCCGGGCAGGACTGCTGCCCAATCCGACTCTTGACCTGGAAGGAGGGACTGGCGCCCTGACCGGCAGCAGCGCTGAAAACAACATGGAGATTGGGGTCTCCCAGGAATTTCTGCTGGCAGGCAAGCGCGGCAAGCGCCTGACCGTTGCTGAGCGCGAACTGGAAGCCTACCGCTGGCAATTGGCCGATCGTGAACGAACATTACGCGAAGAAGTGAAGGCCGTATTCTATGACGCCATGCTTGCCGAACAAAGGCTCAAACTGACGGACCGCTCCATTGAACTCAACCGGCAGCTTCTTGAGGTTACCAGGGATCGTCTGGCCGCCGGTGACATCCCCGAATTGGAGATGAATCTGGCCAAAGTGGAACTGATCCGCAGCGAAGGAACCCGGATCGAGATCGAGCGGGCGCTTCTGCAAACAAGAGCCAGACTTTTCACCTTCATGGGGCTGCCTGCCGGTGAAGCACCGGCGATTGCCGGAACCCTGGATAACGGCTTCTCTCTCAATAAGAATCTGGCTGATCTGAAGCAGCTGGCGCTCGGGAAACGTCCGGACCTGAAAGCCCTGGAGGCAGAAAAATCCAGGGGAGACGCGGATATCGCCTTGGCCTGGTCCGAAACTATCCCGAATCTTACCGCTGGTCTCGCGTTCAGGCGCGACACGACCGGTATGGAAATCGGCGGAGTTGAAGGCAAGGATACCGCCTACACCATTGGCTTAAAGCTGTCGATGCCGATTCCGCTGTTTGACAGGAATCAGGCCGGTGTGCAGGAAGCCCGGGCCAAGCGAAGCAGCACCGAAAGCCGTTTGGCAGCTGCTACCAGGAATGTGGAGCGGGACGTAGAAACCGCCTACACAAGTGTTCTGAATGCCGAGAAGGTGCTGTCGCTCTACAAGTCAAACATTATCCCCCAGCTTGAGGAAAACCTGAAGCTGACCCAGGAGGCCTATCGGTTGGGCGAGGTCGGGATTCTCTCGGTCATTCAGGAACAGAAAAAATTCTTCGAGGTCAGCGACAGCTACCTGACGGCGCTCCATGCCCGGCAGCTGGCACTCGTAAAACTCGAATCAGCAGTGGCGACAGACATCAACGGAGGTGTGCAGTGAACAAGAAAGCAATCATCATCGGACTCATACTGGCCCTGGCCCTGGGGGGCGGCGTCGCTTACCGGTTGACCCATTCCACCACCGGGGGCGGAGAAAAAGCCGAACAAAAAGAGGCCGGCCATAAGGACGAAAAAGGCGGCCACGACGAAGAAAAGGAAAAGAAGGAAGGGCATGAAGGTCACGACGAACACGGGGAAGAGAAACTCGTCAAGATGTCCGCCGAGGTGCAGAAGCAGAGCGGTGTGGTCGTTGCTCCGGCCAAGAAACAGCGCCTGGCCGGCGTCATCAGCGCCACCGGCAAGGTGGAGGCCAATGCCGACAAAATTGCCCATGTCTCGCCGCGCATTTCCGGCAAGATTGTCAGCGTCAAGTCCTCCCTGGGGGACAGCGTGGCTGCCGGCCAGGTGCTGGTGACCATTGACAGTGTCGAGCTGGGTGAAGCGCTCAACCGCTACCATCAATCAAAGACGAAGTTCACCCTGGCCCAGTCCAACATGGATCGGATCAAGGCCCTGGTGGATAAGAAAATTGCGGCCCGCAAGGAGATCCTCCAGGCCGAAACCGACTACAAGACCACCCAGACCGAACTGCATACCGACGAGGAGCGGCTCTCATTGTTTGGCGTCTCTGTGGCAGACCTGAAAGACGATCATCACAAGAAACCGCTCCTGCCGGTCCGCTCTCCCATTAGTGGCATCATCACGGAGAAACATGCCATCGTCGGCGAGCTTGCCGACCCGTCCAAGAGCCTCTATACCGTGGCGGACCTGTCATCGGTCTGGGTGCTGGTGGATATCCACGAAAAGGACCTGGCCAAGGTCCGCCGGGGACAGACGACAACCGTCATCGTCGGCGCCTTTCCCGATCAGAAGTTTCGCGGCCGGATAACCTATCTTGCCGACCTGGTTGACGAGGCTACCCGCACGGTCAAGGCACGGGTCGAAGTGCCCAATCCGGGCCGCAAGCTGAAACCGGAGATGTTCGCTACCGTTGAACTGGCGATTGCCGCAGACACGCCGCCGGTGCTGTCGGTGCCGGAAGAAGCCGTACAGGAGCTGGACGGCAAGAAGCTGATCTTTGTCGCCGAAAAGGAGACCGAGTTCGAACCGAGGGCCGTGGAGCTGGGGCGTGCCTCGGGCGGCATGGTGGAAGTGGTTTCCGGCCTCAAGGAAGGTGAACGCTATGCCGTCAAGGGCGCGTTCACCCTGAAGTCGGAACTGAAGAAGGGTGAACTTGAGGGGCACGAACACTGAGGAGATAATCACGCATGCTAGAAAAACTCATTGCCTATACCTTGAAGCAGAGAGGAATGGTCATCTTCGCTGCGCTGATGATCGTTGTTTTCGGCTTCTACTCGTACCTTAAATTGCCGATTGACGCCTTCCCGGATGTAACCAACATCCAGGTGGAAGTGGTCAGCCATGCCGACGGCCTGTCGGCGGTCGAAATCGAACGGAATGTCACTTATCCGATAGA
>JACRCG010000286.1 GCA_016219145.1 Deltaproteobacteria bacterium
AAACCTCCGTGTTACAAAAAGGTTGCGGCCCAGATGGCTCATACGCTCGGAAATAGCTGGAATGTCGCTCAGATAATGCTTGACAGTTCAAACCCGTCAGAAACACTTCCTCACGCCTCAATTCAGTTCAACGTGCCGTCATGTCCCGAAATATCCTAGGAGTCAGTTAACTTGTCATCTTGGAAGTCTGACCTATCCCTAAAAGTTTTTCTGGTAATAAATTATGCGGCAAAATGATTTCAAACAACTGTCACGTAAATTTTGTTTTGTCGCTGTAATGATCATTCTGATAGTGAAGATCGGTTCATTACTATGGGAATAGCCACAACTGGAAGGCTTTTGTTTGTATCTCACACCGACCGGGGAACAGCTACAAGGATAATCAGTGCTAATAAGGAGCGTGAAGGCTATGAAAAAGAAAATCGATGAATTAAGACCGGAATACGACCTTTCTCAGCTGAAAGGTTGTGTCCGTGGCAAGTATGCAGCACGGGCACAACAGGGAACCAATATCATTCTATTGGCACCCGATGTGGCGGAAATATTCCATGATGACGCGTCAGTTAATGAAGCTCTGCGTACTCTTATTCGGCTTAGTGGCCAGAAGTCGCAACACGCGGCTGCGGCTGCCGGATGACCCTTCCGGTATCTGGGTAAAAGAACGATAACAGGCGCATTCTCATGGAGGACGCGCCTGTTGTCGTTATGCGCCTTTGTGAACAGACAAGGTTCATATCCGGAATCAGCGTTGGAAGATTATTCGGGAGATTTATTGCAGATAATCAGGTGCCTTTACATGCCGCCAGCATCTCGGCGGCGTGCTTCAGCGCTGAATCGGTAATGGTGGTGCCGGCCAGCATGCGGGCCACTTCGCGGATGCGCTCGTCCCGATCCAGTTCGATGATTTGAGTGGCTGTCCTGCCGTTAAGAATCAGTTTTTCAACCCGCAGCTGCTGATCGGCGCAGACCGCCACCTGCGGCAGGTGGGTGATACAGAGTACCTGCTGCCGCTCGGCCACATTTTTCAACTTTTTGCCCACCAGTTCAGAAGTCGCACCGCCGATGCCGGTGTCAACCTCATCAAAAACCAGGGTCGGCACGTCGCTGTCGGGCAGCACCTGTTTGATCGCCAGCATCAAGCGCGACAACTCTCCGCCCGAAGCGATTCTGGCCAGTGGACGGGGCGGTTCGCCCGGATTGGGCGAAAATAGAAATTCGACTTTTTCGCAGCCTGCTGTGCGCGCCTCTGCCAGCGGCTCCAACGAGGTCTTGATGACCGCGCCTTTCATCGCCAGCTGATGCGCTTCCAGCTCAAGCGCCTTTTCCAGTCTTCCGGCCGCCTCAAGGCGTGCCGCAGTCAGCTCAGCCCCGAGTTGCTTCACTTCCTGGTCTAGCCGCTCCAGCTCTGCTTCCAGGTCATGACGACACTGCTCCCTGTTATGCAGCTGTTCCAGTTCCAGATCGATTTCGCCCTTGTAGGCCAGTATCTCCGGCACTGTCGGGGCATATTTCTTTTTCAGCCGCCCGATCAGGTCGAGGCGGTCGTCAATGCTCTGGAGTTCGGCCGGGTCCGATTCGATGCGTGAGGCGTAATCCCGCAGGGTGATGGCGGCATCCTCCAGCTGCAGGTAAGAACCTTCCAGAGATGAGGCAAGCTCCTGAAGAGAAGGATCGATGTTCGTCAGCTCGCTAATTGATCCCGAAATGCGCCGCAACTGCCCCAAGATAGCGCCATCGCCGCCATATAGTCTTTCAAAGGCCTCGCTGCTGGTGATGCCCAGTTTTTCCGCGCTGGCCAGCAGGGTGCGTCGTTCATCCAGAAGTTCCTCTTCACCGGCTTTCAGTTCCGTCTTTGCAATCTCCTCTGACTGGTAAGACAACAGATCCAGACGCCGTTCTGCCTCACGCTGCTCTGAATCCAGGCTGTCGATCCGCCCGCGCAGGGTTGTCAGGCGGCTGAAAAGTTGCGAGAACTCCACTCTCCGGGTATTCAGACCGCCAAAGGCATCCAGCAGGCGCAGATGGTTTTCAGGTTTCAGGAGGGTTTGTGAATCATGCTGGCCGTAGATGTTGATCAGCCGGGGAGCTATGTCTGCCAAGAGTGCCAGGGTAGCCATACCGCCGTTGATGAAGATCCTGTTCTTGCCGGAGCGTGAGATGGAGCGTTTTACAAGCAGTTCGTCTTCGCATTCAAAGCCGGCCTCGCGAAGGAGCTGACGTACTTCCGGCAGTGACGTGACGTCGAAGAGCGCCTCAACGGTGGCATCCTCCTCGCCGGAGCGGATCAGGTCGCTGGAAGCGCGATTACCCATAATCAATCCGACTGCGTCGATGATGATCGACTTGCCCGCTCCGGTTTCGCCGGTCAGCACGGTCAGACCCTGCTTGAAGCCGATGTGAAGAGTGTCGATAATGGCGACGTTTTTTATGGTCAGATCAGTAAGCATAGGATACCTGGTTCAAGGTTCATGGTTCGTGGTTCGTGGTTAACAGAATTGAGTTTGTTGTGTGTGGTTTTCAACCTTGAACTTTGAACCTCGAACCGCGCTTTCAGCGCTCTCCCCACTTCAATTTTGTACGCAATAACTCAAAATAATCACGACTGCGCGACATCACCAGTGAAGTCTTGTTGAGTGCTTTGCGCACCTCTACCGAGTCACCCTCCTGCAGCTCGATTCCGACCTGCCCGTCAAGGGTCAGGTAGACTTTTTCGTCAAATGAAGAGGCTATGGTAACGGAGATTATCGACTCGTCAGTAACGACAATCGGACGGTTGGTCAGAGTATGCGGGCAGATGGGGGTGATAACGATGCAGCTCATCTGCGGGTGGATGATCGGGCCGCCGGCAGACATGGAATAGCCGGTGGAACCTGTCGGGGTAGCGACAATCAGGCCGTCCGCCTTGTAGGTTGTCAGAATCTGCTTGTTAATTCTGGTTTCCAGGTCAACGATCCGGGCCAAAGCCCCCTTGTTGAAAACCACATCATTCAATACATTGTAGATTTCTTTAGCTTTACCCTCCCGGAAAAGCGTCACCATCAGCATCATCCTCGCGGAAACACGCGGAGCGCTTTGCAGGCAGAGTTCCAGGCGTGGATAGAGTTCTTCGACAGTGATTTCCGTAAGAAAACCGAGGCTTCCCAGATTAACACCCAGAATGGGGACGGACAGTCCGCTGAAGAGCCGGGCTACGGATATCAAGGTGCCGTCACCTCCCAGCACAACCACCAATTCGGCCTGATCACGTATATCTTCCTCGCTCTCCAAGGCACTGTGGCCGATCAAACGCGCTAGATTCGGTTCCACCAAAGGCAGACGATTTCTCTCTTCGAGCCACTTGATCAAATCACTGGCGATCCCCTGACAGCGTGGATCGTTCATTTTTGCAAATATGGCTACTTTTTGAATCTGTTGCATGGGTTGTTCCCCGTATCCAGGCGTTATTTTGCTATGCGATCATCTTTTCCACAATCTCTTCCCAGCTGTGAGAACCGGCAATATGTGGTTTGGCCATAATTATGAACCGTTTTCGCTTCTCTGAAGTGCGAAGCTTTTCAGGGTCAATTTTTTCAAACCCTTCCTGAAATTCCAGGAATGGAAAATTTATCATATCCGGAAATGACCCGTATTCAATCATCCTTTGCACCTTGAAGCGGGTGGAGAGGTTTTCTGAACCATCCCAGAAATATTTATTGTGAGTTGCGGGCATTATTTATCAACCTTTTGATGAGTGAGCGGGAAAACTGATTCAATTCGTCAGCAGTCATCGGTCGTTTCAAGAGTGCAATTCCTTCCGGTGCAGTGTCTGCAAAGGCCATGACAGTGCCTTCATAATCCAGAGGCACAATTTTCTTTGCAGCATCCGTCATCAGCAGGCCAAGCTCAAAATCATTCAGCAGAAAATATAGATCTACAAAATCCTTGGCGGTTTTTCTGTCCTGAACAGCGGTTATCTTGTTTACCGCAATGTTTTCGGATGAATCTATCAGGCAGTCATTTGATTTCAGATATTCGCCGCAGTGAGGATAGTTTTCATAGATGAATTCAACCTTCAAAGAGACATCTTTGTGTGTGATGAAGATGCGCTTGAAATATTCTCCATCAATGGCCGCCTCGATCTGAAAATCTCCTGCCAGACGAGCAGCAACCTCACGATAAATGACTGAAAACTCCTCTCTGGGAAAGGCATCTCCCCTGAAGAATAAATCCAGATCGTCGGAATATCGGTGGTCATAATGCCAGCGGGAGAGCGCCGTGCCGCCGCTCAGGTAGAAGCGGTCGGTTTGCAGAAGAGAAAGAACATTGTCCTGTAAAGGATAGAGCCTGTCCTCGTAGAAGGACTGCTCTTCTTCGGTTGCCTGTCGCAGGTGATTTTGAGTGAACATGGTACCTACTTGAGCTTCCGAATTTTATCCAGACTCTCTTCCAGAACCTGCTTCTTGCCGGTCACTTCGGCCAGTTTCTGGCGTTCCTTGGCGACGATCTCGGCCGGGGCACGGTCAACAAAGGCCGGGCTCTCCAGCTTTTTGGAGAACATCTCGATCTCTTTGACGATCTTGCCGATCTCCTTCAGCAGACGCTCTTCCTCGGCCGCAACGTCCACCAGGCCCTTGAGCGGCACATAGATCTGCACGTCGCCAGCCACTTGGATTGAGGCATCTTCCGGCTTTTCGATGTTGCTGCCGATAGCCAGATCCGAAACCCTGGCCAGGCTGATGATGGCGCTTTCGTTGTGCTTCATCAGGCGCAGGCTCTCTTCCGTGCCGCAGGAGAGTATGACAGCAATCTGTTTTGATGGTGGCACCTCCATCTCGCCGCGAATGTTGCGGATAGCGGATATGACCGCCATGATCCGTTCCATATCGGCGGCTTCGGCGGGGAAGGAGAGGTTGTCACAATATTCGGGGTAAGGGGCCAGCATGATCGAAACCGGTTCAATGTTCGATGTTCGTGGTTCGTGGTTATCAACCTTGAACCCGGAACCTTGAACTGCCTCTAAACCGATTTTCGGCAGCGCCTGCCAGATTTCCTCTGTGATAAACGGCATGAAGGGGTGCAACAGGCGCAGCAGGTTTTCCAGGGTATACCAGAGCACGTATTGGGCGGTCTGCTTGCGCTCCGGCGTGCCGTTGTAAAGATCCTGCTTTGACAGCTCCAGATACCAGTCGCAGAATTCGCTCCAGGTGAATTGATACAGCGCCATGGCGCTTTCGTTATAGCGGTAGCCGGTCAGCGTTTCGTCCACGATACGGGCGGTTTCGTTCAGGCGGTGCAGAATCCATTTGTCACCCTGGGAAAATTCCAGTGTGTCGTAACTGACCGCATCCGGATTAAAGCCTTCCAGGTTCATCAGGGTGAAACGGGCCGCATTCCAGACCTTGTTGCAGAAGTTGCGGTAGCCGGCGATACGCTCTTCAGCCAGCTTGATGTCGCGTCCCTGGGCAGCAAAGGCGGCCAGCGTGAAGCGGAAAGCATCGGTGCCGTACTGTTCGATGGTCGTGAGCGGGTCGATCACGTTCCCCTTGGACTTGGACATCTTGTGCCCCTGGGCATCGCGCACCAGGGCGTGGATGTAGACGTCCCGGAAGGGGACTTCATCCATGAAGTGCAGCCCCATCATCATCATGCGGGCCACCCAGAAAAATAGGATGTCAAAGCCGGTTACCAGGCAAGCGGTCGGGTAGAAGGTTTTCAGTTCGGCGGTCTGCTCCGGCCACCCCATGGTGGAGAAGGGCCAGAGGGCCGATGAGAACCAGGTGTCCAGCACGTCGGTTTCCTGACGCAGTTCGTCGCTGCCGCATTTCGAACAACTGGACGGAGTCTCCATCGAAACGGTGATCTCGCCGCAATGGTCGCAGAACCAAGCCGGGATGCGGTGTCCCCACCAGATCTGGCGCGAGATGCACCAGTCGCGGATGTTTTCCATCCAGTCATAGTAGGTGTTTTCCCACTGTTTGGGCAGGATGCGGGTTTTGCCCTCTTTGACCGCCGACAAAGCCCGCTCGGCCAACGGGGCCACTTTTACATACCATTGCAGGGAGAGGTACGGCTCCACCACGGTTTTGCAGCGGTAGCACCCTCCGACCGACATGGGATGGTCGTCGATCTTTTCCAGAAGACCTTCGGCCTCCAGCTCGGCTACGATGCGGGTGCGGGCCGCAAAACGGTCCATTCCCTCGTACTGATGCCCGGCTGCGTTGATAATACCGGATTCGTCCAGTACGTTGATTTTGTCCAGACCGTGGCGAAGACCGACCTCAAAATCGTTGAAATCGTGGGCGGGAGTGATCTTGACCACGCCGGTGCCGAACTCGCGCTCCACATAGTCATCGGCTACAATCGGAATTTCGCGGTTAATCAGCGGCAGGATCACCTTGCAGCCAACCAGACCGGCATAACGTTCGTCCTCGGGATGTACCGCTACGGCACTGTCCCCCAGCATCGTTTCGGGACGGGTAGTAGCTACAACAACGTATTTTCCCGGTTGTCCGACGACCGGGTATCGAATGTGCCAGAGGTGTCCTTTGTGATCTTCATGCTCGACCTCAATATCCGACAGGGCGGTGTGGCAGCGCGGGCACCAGTTGATCAGGCGGTTGTCGCGGTAGATCAGGCCGTCCTCGTACAGTTTTACAAATACGGTACGAACCGCCTTTGACAACCCCTCATCCATGGTAAAACGTTCGCGCTCCCAGTCGCAGGAGGCGCCAAGACGCTTCAACTGTCCGATGATCTGCCCGCCCGACTCGGCTTTCCACTTCCAGACACGCTCGATAAAGGCTTCACGCCCCAGGTCATGTCGATCTTTCCCATCGGCGGCCAGCTGTCGCTCGACTACGTTTTGTGTGGCGATACCGGCATGGTCGGTGCCCGGCATCCAGAGCACATTATAGCCCTGCATCCGCTTCCAGCGGCAGAGGATATCCTGAAGAGTGTTGTTGAGGGCATGCCCCATATGGAGGGCGCCGGTCACGTTAGGTGGCGGAATGACTATGCTGTACGGCTTTTTTTCTGATGGAGCGGAAGCGCGAAAATAACCTTTTGTTTCCCATTCGGCATACCATCTCTTTTCAACATCATGGGGCTCGTACCCCTTGGCCAGCTCTTTGGTCATGCAAAAATCCTTTGTCCTGACATGTATTAAGTGTAACCATATACTACTGTTGGCTGATTCAGGTCAAGTGCGCTATTGAAGTCTTGATCCATGTGAAATCCGGCATGAGTGGAAAGCTGCCGAAACCTGCTAAAATTGCATTGACAGCCGCTCATCTTGGGTGGTATCGCTGTCCGTGGCATGGATGATTTTGATCGACTCTGACGATGTAGAGCGAAAGGTGGTACCATGAAAGTCAAGAGTAATAACAGTGCTGGTTTTTTGGGTCAAATCCTGGCGGTAGTTTTCTGTCTGCTGGTTATGAATACCAGCGGCTTTGCCGTTGATTTCCCGGCGGCCGGCTGGCATCGGGGGGATGTGACTGTCGCACAGGAAGATTCACGGGCGGCCCTTGAAAAGGCGCTGCACTCAGCATCCCCGAATATTGAATGCGATCTCATCGATTTCATTGACCAGGATGGAAAACGGACCGGTCTGATCTCTCACGATTACACCATGAAGCGCGGAACCGGTATGGACGGCGTTTTCAATACCTATCACGACAGATCAAAACTGCCCAAAAATGCGACGAATCAAAAACAGCAGCCTGAACCCTATATGACGGTTTTAGAGCTGTTTGATCTGATAAAGGCCCGCAAGGACGAAGGTGTCACTCCTATCGTGTCGCTGGATATGAAAGAGGAGGGGGAGCAGGCCGAAGAATTTGGCCGCTGGATCGGGGAACTGATCCGGAAATACGGCTTTCAGAAGCATGTGTTTGCCTCATCGTTCTTCAAGAACAACGTTGTCGGCGTAAAAGCCGCCTGTAATGAGTGTCTGGTCGGGGGGTTGGTTTTTAACGATCATTATGCTCTGAAGCATCTCTCTTACAACTACACATCCCTTGATCTGACGGGAATCAGCAAGCTGACCTATTTCCTGGGATTCCTGGGAAAAGAGGAGTATCCGCACGATTTTGTTCTGTTTCAGGATGATATTTATTTCAAAAATCCCGAACTGCTGGATTACTGGAAAAATGTCCGCAAGGTTAAATTTGTGGGGGTCTTTGTGTACAACAAGGAGCGCGGCTACACTGATGAAGAATGGAATCTGCTTAAAAAAATTGACTGGCTTGAGCTTGATCCGCCACAGATGAACCAATATTTGAAAAACCGCTGATCGGGGAGGAATGGGACAATGAAAAAAACAATCTTGATGCTTTTGTGCATGATCGCACTGGTTGCCTGCACGACCACAACTCCGGATGGTAAGAGGTCGCAGACCGGTTTTGGCAAGGCCTTTACCGGTATCGCCAAGCTGGTTCTTTCTCCGATTCAGATTGCTGCCGGGATGGTGGAAGGCATTGCTTCAATGCCCTATTACCTCTCCACCAGTCTTGAGAATATCAACAAGGGGATGATCGCCTCCAACGCCAAGGTAACACTGGATGACACCTATGAATCGGCCTACGGGAAGAGGATTTCCGGCGTAGCTGCGTCCGGGGATACGGGTGAAACCTTTCAGCGGATGAAGCACGCCTCGGAATATTTTCAGAAGGTTCTCAGCCGCTATGGAGTCAAGGATGCCAATCATTACATCCTGACCAGCATCGATACCGCCAACAGCAAGGGTTTCACCCTTTTTGCCGTCGTGTATCGGCCGTTTGATACGATCAGGGTGATTGATAAATACGACGGAGTGACGGTGAGAACTTTTACAATCTCGGACCGGCTCTACTACGAGCCTTTCGAAAAAGATGTAACCGGTCGCCGGATAGACACGGTGGTTGATTGGTCCGGCCTGCCGCGCGAGCTGATCAAGACACAAAAAGCCCAGGCCGTAATGCTGACCATGGCGGCCAACATGGTGGTGAACGAGAAGAAAAGCCCTGAATACTGGGATGTTGAGAAGCGCTGGATCGCCGGCGAGTTTGAAGAGATCACCGAGCAGAAAATGAATGCGGTCAGGAACAAGATGAAAATAGAATAGACAGAGGCTGGTGCAAAGGTCTTAGAAATAGACTCCCCCTCCCTTGACGGGAGGGGGCTGGGGGGTGGGTGAAAGTACACTCGCTGATATCATGGCAACATCCCCCTCACCCTAACCCTCCCCCGCCAGGGGGGAGGGGATTGTTTTTGGCTTTTGCAAGTGGCTTATACTGTTATTGATTGATCGACCGAACCGCCTTGATGCACGCCACACAGATGCCGTCAGCCTGATAATGATCTCCGGGGGTGCTTATGCCCCCCCTCTTCCCGCCGACATAGGCCATAAAGTTGCCCTGCAAGGAGCGGTCTGCGCTCCAGAGATACCAACAGTAAGGGCGAACATCAAAAATCGGATCCAGATAGCTTTCCCGCCCGCCGCTTAATTTGCCGCCCGGCCTGGCTTCAACTATCGAGGCCAGCTCGTCCAGGGTCGGTATTCTCCAGTCAGAATATCCGGCGAACCCTTTTTTGTTCAGGTTCTCCAGATATTGCTTCACCTCCAGGATGTTTTCCCTGATTTCATAAGACGTGAGCCACATCAGCCCTGTCTTCATATCCGAGACGGTTCCGTTCTCATTGTTGACATACTGGTTTTCCACGTTGCTGACCGAAACGCCGGCCCAGAGGTCAAAAGCCCCTTTATAGCTGTTGAATTCAATCGGCTTCGAGCGCAGTTTGCCCCACAGCTTGCCCTCTGCGGCTGTCGCATCACCCACTTGAACCTTGCCGGACAGAACTACCTGATAGGTGCCGTCGGTCTGGTAGCCCACGTCGATGACCTGAAAACCGGGCAGAAGCACCGCCTTGGCCCTGCTTTCGATCAGGTCGTACTTGAGCGCGAAGTTTTCAACGACTGTCAAGGACGAGATCGCAACGCCGGCCCGTTCGATGGCCTGTAGTTTCGCGTTCATGACCGCCTCCTTGTAATCCCGGTCCCGGCTTGATTTGACGCCGTCGTCGATCCCCTTGATCAAGACCTCGACCGTTTCTGCAAAAGCGCAAGGTGATGCCAGAAAGGCTGAAATGCAAATGAAGACAAACAGGTATGCTTTTTTCATTGATATCCACCTGATGGAGCGGTCTATTTTAAAATTTCGCTCAAAAACAGCTTCAAAGTTTCCCAGGAACGCCGGTCGGCCTTTTCGTTGTAGGCTGCTCCTTTAGAGTTGTCGCTGCCGGCGTCTGGGTTGGTAAAGCTGTGTACAGCCCCGCCGTAGCTGATCAGCTGCCAGTCAACACCGGCCATTCTCATCTCGTCCTCAAAGGCGCTTACCTCATAAGGCTTCACAAAAGGGTCGTCGGCTCCGTGCAGTACCAGCACCTTGCCGCTGATATTTTTTGCATCATGCATGGAAGGTGTGGAGAGCCCGCCGTGAAAACTGGCAACCCCTCTGATGTCGGCCCCGTCCCGGGCCAGTTCCAGCGCGGTTGTGCCGCCGAAACAGTAGCCGATTGCCGCGACGCGCCGTGGATCAACCTGTCTCTGATTCTTGAGGGTGTCCAGGCCTGCCTTTGCCCTGGCCCTCATCAAGCCCCGGTCGTTCTTGTATATTTCGGCGGTCCTGGCTGCTGCGGCCTGATCGGCCGGCCGGACGCCCTTGCCGTAAATATCGGCGGCAAAAGCGATGTAACCCATCTTTGCCAGCATCTCGGCCCGCCTTTTTACATACGGCCCCAATCCGGTCCATTCGTGAATGATCAAAACGCCCGGGCGCTTGGAGTACTGGGAGTCATCCCAGGCCAGATACCCTTCCAGGACGGTATCTCCCTGTTTGTATTCGATGAGCCTGGTCTTGATGGCGGCTTCAGCAGTGACTGCCAGGCATAACAAAACCGCAGTAATAAACATGTGCTTGAACAAGGTGCCCTCCTGGATTAAAATCACACTATTTATTGCGTTATCAGCCATATACTACTGTTTCTCGATTCAGGTCAAGTGTGCTGTTGCCGTTAACTGGATTGTGATATTTTCTGTTATTCGAACATAAATGCCGATAATTTTACATTGACGATGTCTTAAGTTGAATGGTATTAATCATAGCCGTTTCCGGTCTGTTCGTGTCAGGCTGATTCAGCTATAAATAGTCGATGGTGATCGCTTAACGAGGCTTATTGATTGAAATATTGGTTAATTTTTATGAAAAGGTTTGCTATACATGCTGTATGGATATCTGTTTTGATATGTACACTGGTTGTTAACCACGCGCTTGAGGTTTATGCCGGAAGCGATGAGCCAGTCGCGGCGCCCCGTACATCAGCAAGTGCGCTTGACCAGGGGAAAATCCGCCGTCTTGCGGTAACCGGTGTTTGTAATGAAACCAGGGAACAAGAGCTTTCCAAACTTCTGGTTGCTGATGGCGTCGCTCAATTAGCGGCGCAGGAACTTTATGATACCGGCCTGTTTATGATGGTTGAGGAGAACCCTGAAATCACTAAACGTATTCAGGAGCTCATTGCACTGTCGACTTCTTCGGGCGCTGGTCAACAAAAGACGGACAGCACTTTTGCTCAACTAGGGTGCGATGCAGTCGCCGATATCAAAATACGTAAATTTTCAAAGTCAAGAATACGGAGTTTTGCCGGTCCGTTTTCTGCTTCGAATGTTGATATTGCCATTGATGTTGAAGTGTCAGTCAAATTGAAAGAGGGGCGAATTATCACCGCCTCGGGAACAGGAACCGGTTCGACCAGGGCAAGCGGCGTTCTGCTTGAGGTTCGCAATGACAAGATTCATTTTGATAAAACAAGCGCGGGAATTGCCATGCAGGCAGCTGTCAAAGAGGCGGTACAGAAAATAGCGGCAGAAATGGAGGGGAAACAATGAACCGTATCGTTCAGATCATTTTATTCTGCGCAGCTATT
>JACRCG010000287.1 GCA_016219145.1 Deltaproteobacteria bacterium
ATTCAGCCTTAACCAGTTTCATCGGCATATTACGCTCTATGATCCGTTTGACGCAGAATTTGAAAGCCTCTTGCTCCTTCTGTGAAATCATCTCCCTGGTGGCCATGTCTGCTGCGGTTGCCTTGCGCTTGATGGCAGAAAGGCTGCCTGAAGTTCCGGCCGGTTGCTCGGATGGCTGGCGAACAACCTGCCCGATCCCCACTCCGCGCTCGGTTTCAACAATTACATGATCGCCCTGGGCAAGCTCAAGGTCACCAGCGTCAAAATCGTACATTTTGCCGGCTTTGGCAAATTGAATAGTTACTATACGTGACAAAAAAACCTCCTGATTCAGACGACAGCTATATTCATGAATAAATGATCAAGCGCCAGTTTCGAGTTGGCGTTGCGCTGGACGGCGCGTCTTGTCTCATGGATGTTGCCCAGCAGCTCCAGGTTGCGCGTCAGTGAGCGGCGCCTGGAGATGGCTTCAATGGCAGGTCTTGCATTCTGGTTTAATATTTCGCTGCTGCCGGCCGCAAGATGCACCGCATCACGAAAAAATGAAAGCATCATATCCAAAAGCTCCAGTGTTTCATCCCTGTTGCCGGATAACTCTTCCGAGGAATCGAACACTGTTGCTATCTGATTGATATCAAGCCTGGCAAGCGCTGACAAGACCACTTCCCGGCGGGCTGACAGTGCTTCATTGTCAAGTCCCAACGCCTGCTGCACGCTTCCTCCTGACATCGGCGCCAGAAGGCTGGCTGTCCCCGGGTCGATTCCTGTCTTTTCAAGCAGCGTCCGGACATGTTCGGGCGACAGGTGTGAAAAGCGCATCAACTGACAGCGCGAGCGGATGGTAGGCAGCAGCATTCCGGCATTTTCCGTCAAAAGGATGATCAGGGCGTTGCCGGGCGGCTCTTCCAGGGTTTTCAACAACGAGTTGGCTGCATTGACGCTCATCCGTTCGGCCGGTTCAATCATGCAGACTTTCCGGGGGGCCTCGTAAGGTCGCAGAGAAAGCTCTCGCTGCATGGCCCGCAGCTGCTCGATGCTGATGTCACGTTTGTCCTGCAATGGCTCGATAATGTGAATATCGCCATGATTACCGGCTGTTATCTTTCGGCATGAGGGGCAGACGCCGCAGGCATCATCCGGCAAGGCGCGGCAAAACAGCGCCTGGATCAGCGCCAGGGCGGTTTTTTTGCGTCCGCAGCCTGAGTTGCCTTCATACAGATACGCATGGGCGATCTTGCCGGTACGCAGTGAGCGTCTCAAAACTTCAACGATTCGCTCGTGTCCCAGAATATCAGCGAATGCCACGCAGATCCTCCGGAATTCTTGCCAATACCTGTACTGCGATCATCGTGGAAATATCCTCAGCCTTTTCATTGCCGTCGATGACGATAAAACGATGCGAATGCTCCATGGCAAGGCGCTGATAACCCTCGCGGACGCGCTGGTGAAAGGCCAGTTCTTCCAGTTCAAAACGCTCCTCGCGGGGGCCGCTGGATGTCTCGATCCTGTGGCGGGCCCGTGCCAGGCCGATCGAAGGGTCACAGTCAATCAATATGGTCAGATCAGGCGCAACCCCCTGACAGGCAAGGCTGTTGAGGGTGTCAATGGCTCCTCTGTCAATACCGCGACCAAAGCTCTGATAGGCGGTAGTGGCATCGAAAAAACGGTCGCAGAGCACAACGTTTCCAAGGTTCAGGGCCGGTACTATGATATCGCCGACATGCTGGGAACGGGCGGCGGCATACAGCATCAGTTCGGTCATCGGTGACATGTCACGGTTTTCCGCATCCAGTAAAATGGCCCGGATCTTGTCGGCAATTGCACAACCGCCGGGTTCGCGGGTCAGAGTGGTATTGAAGTCGTGGGCAACCAGACGTTCTGCCAGCAGCTTTATCTGCGTGGTTTTTCCGCTCCCCTCGACTCCCTCAAATGTAATGAAATAGCCCAACTGAATCACCCTGATCTATAGCGTCTGTAAAATGGGAAATTATAGGCAAGAGCCCCCAATATATCAACCTAATTAATCAGGATGGCTTAGAGCTGCTTTTTAATGTACGTCACCACAAATTTTGTTGAATTCGGTATGCGTCTCGTGTATAAGACAAAAAACGTTATAATATCAGCAACTTATTTTAGTTTCAGTGTTACATTTTTACTGATAGTGTAAATAAATCACATTCTGTTTGATGGAGGACAACATGATTATTATGGCATTAAACTGTGGCAGCTCTTCTGTGAAATACCAGCTTTTCGACTGGCAAACCAAAGAGGTGGTTGCCAAGGGGATGGTGGAGCGGGTTATTGTCGGTGACTCGTTCATTCTGCACGAAGTACCGGGGCGTGACAACTACCGCCATGATCAGAACTGCGCCAACCATCAGG
Source organism: Deltaproteobacteria bacterium (assembly GCA_016219145.1). Taxonomy (GTDB): domain Bacteria; phylum Desulfobacterota; class Desulfuromonadia; order Geobacterales; family Pseudopelobacteraceae; genus JACRCG01. The sequence goes on from JACRCG010000287.1 coordinate 2,383, forward strand.
CCGCCATCGATCTGCTGATCAAAACGGTAACAGATCCGGTGCATGGTGTTCTGAAGAGCGTTGACGAGATCTCGGCCGTTGGCCATCGCGTGGTGCATGGCGGAGAAAAGTTCACCTGTTCGGTGATGATTGATGCAAAAGTTCTGGAGGCGGTCAAGGAGGTTCAGCACCTGGCCCCTTTGCATAATCCCCCCAACATCGAGGGAATCGAGGCGGCTCAGGCGTTGATGCCTACTGTTCCGCATGTTGCCATCTTCGATACCGCTTTCCACCAGACCATGCCGGAGCATGCCTACATCTATCCGCTCCCTTATGAGTGGTACGAAAAGTATCAGGTTCGCCGTTACGGTTTTCATGGAACATCGCACCTGTATGTCTCCAAACGCGCCGCCGCGCTGCTCGGAAAAAGTTCGAAAGACACCAACATCGTCACCATGCATATCGGCAACGGAGTCTCGCATTGTGCCATCAGGCACGGTATTTCGGTCGATACCAGCATGGGGTTGACTCCGCTGGAGGGTGCGGTCATGGGGACGCGCTGCGGCGATATCGACCCGGCTATTCCGGCTTTCATGATGCAGGAGGAAGGCCTCTCGGCCAAGGAGATCGACAGCATTCTGAACAAGAAGAGCGGTATCATCGGCATTACCGGCCGCTTCACCGACCGGCGCGATGTGATTGAAAATGCCAATGCCGGTGATAAACTTTGCAAACTGGCTCTTGAGATCGAAGCCTATCGTCTGAAAAAGTACATCGGATCATATATGGCAGCCGTCGGCAAACTGGATGCGGTTGTTTTTACCGCCGGTGTCGGTGAAATGGGTGCCCTGATTCGCGAGAAGGCCATTGAAGGGCTGGAGCATATCGGGATTATCCTTGATCGTGAGCGCAACAACAGCGCCATGACCCGCAAGCGTGAGACCCTGATCACGACAGACGATTCTCCGGTCAAGGTCTATGTCATTCCGACCGATGAGGAGCTGGTGTTTACCGAGGATGTAGTCGCCATCCTGAACGGTACCTATACCGATCATATGAATTTCGAGTATTCGTTTGCCAAGGCGGATTTTGTCAGGAAGTAGATCAGGGCAAAGGTCTTCACTGCACTTTTACCACGGAGACACGGAGACACGGAGACACAGAGTAAGTCATAGAGTAAACGGCAACTAAAGCCTAATGGTTTTAATGCATATTTTAAGCCCCTTTGCAAAAGACTTTTTTCTCCGTGTCTCCGTGTCTCCGTCGTGGATTTGATTCTTTAATACGTTTTCATAATTTCTCGCAGCACAGATGTAGCATAACTCCCCTTTGGAAGTGCAAATTCGATCCACAGGCAATCGCCTTCCAACCTGAAGGAGTGGCTCTCCAGCGGCACCCGCAAGGGTCGCCGTTCCCCTTCCATCCGCAAGCCGCCAGGCAGATCAAAATCATTCATTTCAATCTGTGCCGCTCCAAGAATCGCGCTTTCGATTTCCAGCGGCCTGCCTTGGGGCTGCTTCATTTTACAGCCGAACATCGGCCCGCTGGCCGATATCTCAAATGCCCTGGCGCGATAAATCTCCTCTGCCGCATCTTCCACCAGAAAACAGGCGCCGTTAACATGCTTGCAGGCCAGATCGCCGGTCATCAATTCATCGATATGCTCAATTCTTCCGGCAACAACCTGATCAAACAGGAATGACTGAACAGCCGACAGATACAGTTTCTTCATGCGGGGATGGATAACAGAAAAAGCTTTTTCAAATTCACCCGGACGGCTTGCCAGCCGTTGCAGCACATCCCGCTCGTTGCGGCAATGACGGGGAAAAAGCTGTAGCGACTTGTTCACATCTCCCTGCCGATAGGCCGCAATTGCCGCCTGCCACTCCTCATCCCGCACCAGTTCCGGTTGCCCTATCAAAGCGTCAACGGCCCCATGCCAATCGCGTTGCAGCATGGCTGCGCCGATCAGGTGAGAGTTGCCCTGGGCGCCGTAGCGCTGCAGGCCGAAGTAGTTGGGCACTCCCCGTGTTTTAAGGATTTCAAGGATGGAGCGGATAGCTGCTTCTGATTGTTCAACGACATTGCGGACGGCAATCAGAAAACGATTTCCTTTAAGATGCCCGAGTTTGAGCTTGTTGGTGTGGAGAGCAGCCGTGAGGATTTTGATTCCTTCCAGATTCAGCCCCATAGCTCTTTCCGGAGTGATACGCTGGACCGATATGGTCTGGCGAGTGACGCCGACGGCATCCTTCATGCCGGCATAGCCGATATCTCGCTCCGGCGCCTTCAGAGCGGCGGCGATCCTGCGAATGGCCTCAAGTGTTGTAATGCCGCTCTTCTCAATCGTCAGGTAGCAATGCTCACCGGAACCGCAGGGGAGGTAGGACGGAATTTCCTCGACGATAAAGTCATCCGGCGTCTCTTTGATCGTTCCGCCGATGCCGGGGATATGGCTGGTCAGGTAGGGGTGCATCATGTGGTCATCCCTTCATCCGCAACATCCCTGCAACAGCCCCGCTGACAAACGCAACCACCCAGCAGCTGTAGATCGTCAGGCTGACGCGGTGAAACAGAATGTTGACGGCTTCGGCGCGATGCAGCAGGGAGGCGGCTAATGCCAGCAGGAAATGAAATCCCATCCCGGCCAGTGAAGCGATGCCGGTTATGTTGTGCCACTCTGGCGCTTTGCCATACAGCCGGGCAACCAGGCTCATCTCGCTGGTACCCAGAAAATCACAGGCCAGGCCGATCCCGAAAATTGCCAGATGCTTCAGGTGCAGCCCCTGTTTGCGGCCACTGAAAACAGCCCAGCTGTAGAAGATCAGCGCCAGATTCATCCAGATGATGGCCCGCACCAGCATCAGACAATTCCTCCGCTCTGCCGTAGCGCTTCATACAATACGATCCCGGCTGAGGTCGAGAGATTGAGACTGCGCACCTTTTCGGACGGCATAGGTATGGTGATGGAACTGTCCGGATTGGCCAGCAGCAGATCCTCCGGCAGTCCTTTGGTCTCTTTACCGAAAACGATGTAATCCCCAGGTTTGAAACCGGCTTCCAGATAGCTCCGGGAAACCTTGGTGCTCAGATAGAAGAAACGGGCTTCGGGCACTGTCGCTTTAAGAGCCTCAAGGTCCGGCCACTGCCGCAGGGTCACAAACTCCCAGTAGTCCAGTCCGGCCCGCTTCAGATAGCGGTCGTCAATTGAAAATCCCAGTTTGCCGACCAGGTGCAGAATTGATCCGGTGGCGGCGCAGAGGCGGGCGATGTTGCCTGTATTGGGTGGGATCTCCGGCTCGATCAGTACAATGTTAAATGGTTCCATAGGCAGGTGTATACCATCATTGAGCGCTGCCGCGCTTGCTTTTTTTTGGCGGCAAGGCTAGTATGCCCGGATAAATTCACAAAATCGGAGATGTCATATGAAGATAATTGTTACCGACGAAGTCTCGGCCGAAGGATTGGCCCTTCTGACTCAGGAGCCGCGCATTCAGCTGGACGTCAAGCTTGGCCTGAAAAAGGAGGAGCTGCTGGCAACGATAGGCGATTACGACGCTATCATCACCCGCAGCGGAACAAATGTCGACCGCGATCTGCTTGATGCTGCCAAAAAACTTAAAATAGTGGCTCGCGCCGGGGTAGGCATCGACAATGTTGATGTTGACTACGCCAGCTCCAAAGGGGTGATCGTTGTAAACGCCCCCTTCGGCAACACCAACAGCGCCGCCGAGCATACCATGGCGCTCTTGCTCTCCTTCTGCCGTAACGTCACGGTTGCAAACGCCAGCCTCAAGTCGGGAGAATGGAAGAGAGCGCCATTTACCGGTCACGAACTGAAGGGTAAAATTGCCGGTGTGATCGGGCTGGGCAAGGTTGGCGGCCGTGTTGCAACCCGACTGAAAGCTTTTGAATGTGAAGTGTTGGCCTGTGACCCGTATATTTCGGTCAAGCGTGCTCATGATCTGGGTGTCAAGCTGGTTTCGCACGACGAGATCTATAAAAACTGCGACATTATTACGGTGCATACACCGCTGAATGAGGAGACCAGAGGCATGATCGGACCGCGTGAATTCGGTCTGATGAAAAGCGCAGTGATCATCCTCAACGTTGCCCGTGGCGGAATCATTGACGAGCAGGCCCTGTTGGACAACCTGACTTCGGGGAAGGTGATCGGCGGAGCGGTTGATGTCTGGAGTGAAGAGCCCCCTGCTACCGAGCTTCTCAAAAAACTGATCGGCCACAAAAATCTGGTTGTGACGCCACATCTGGGCGCCAACACCTTTGAAGCGCAGGTCAATGTGGCTATCGACGTATCCCGTGAGATCATCAACTATCTTGATGATCAGCCGCTGGAGAATGCCGTCAATATCCCGCGTTTTGATCTGGCCCTGATGGACCAGATGCGCCCGTTCCTGAACCTGATGAGCGTGATGTGTGATTTTGGCATCCAGCTGGTCGAAAAAAATCTGGAGAAGGTCACTTTCGGTTTTGCCGGGACTCTTGCACATTATGACTGCACGCCTCTTGCAGTCTGCGGATTGTCGGCGCTCCTTAACCGGATGGTCGATCAGGATGTCAATATGGTCAATGCCTCGCTGATTGCCGAGCAGATGGGCATTGTTGTGGAAGAGAC
>JACRCG010000290.1 GCA_016219145.1 Deltaproteobacteria bacterium
CGGAAGATTGACAACATCCACGTAATACGTTTCCTGGATAGCCATATTCACAGGGAACAACTTCCCCCACCACACCAGCAACAAAAAAACCGCCAGGTGAATGACGGTGGAAATAATACAACTGACACCCATACCGGTGTCTGCTCTGGACTGCCGGGAGTTCATTATTTGGTTGCCGGTTCCGTCACCATGCCGAGACGTTCGATACCGGCACCCTTGATATCGGCCATCGCCCGGACAACCTCGCCATATGGCACACCGGCATCAGCCTTGAGAAAAACCTCTTTCTTGGCTCGCGAGGCAAACATGGTTGACAGGCTTGTTCTGAGGTCACCGCTCGGCACTTCATCCTTATTGATGTAAACCTTGCCAGATTTATCCACACTGACCACAACCGCCTCTTCAGTCGGAGTCATGGCCTTGGTATCGGCCTTGGGCAGATTGACCTGCACTCCCTGCTGCATCATCGGGGCGGTTACCATGAAGATCACCAGAAGCACAAGCATTACGTCTACCAAAGGGGTAACGTTAATTTCAGCCATCATACCGCGATTGTCGTTCTGTCCTCCCATGGCCATGATCTACTTCCCCGCTATGTTACGCTGAACTATATTCAGGAATTCGGTGGAAAAATTGTCCATTTCCTTGATCAACACTCTGATTTTATGCTGAAAATGGTTGTAGGCCATGACCGCCGGAATCGCAGCCACCAGGCCGATTGCGGTAGCGATCAGCGCTTCGGCGATTCCGGGGGCGACGACTGCCAGCGATGCAGAACCGGTCCGGCCGATCCCTTCAAAAGCGGTCATGATACCCCATACCGTTCCGAACAATCCGATAAAAGGAGAGGTTGAACCGGTTGTGGCCAGAAAAGTCAGATATTTTTCAAGCCGGGTAATCTCGGAATTGGTGGCGCGGCGCAGTGCGCGGGACACGTTTTCGACCCCGCCGAGATCGGTACTGAGTGCGCTGCCTTCGCTGGTGCCTCCGCCTTCGACAACTTTTTTCAGTTCTCCGTAACCTTCGTTGAACAGCACCGTCAAGGGCGAGCTGGCAAATCGGTCGACCTGCGACGCGATGGCATCAAAACGCTTGGACTTCCAGAAAAAATCCATGAACCGGACAGACTCGCTGTTGGCACGATGGACCTGGAACAGCTTGAACATTATAATGGCCCAAGAGACCACCGAAAAACCGATCAGGATCAGCAGAACAATTTTTACAATCAGGCCGGTGCCGGTCAATAAGGCCACGGATGGTACCTCCATAAGCGTGATAAAGTCAAAAACCTATTACTTCCAACGTGGCAAGTCAAGTTAAAACAAGCTTTAACTCAACCACGATCACCGTTCAACTCGGTGGCGATACTGTCGAGTATTCTTTCGGCCAGCGCATCCTTGGACATCAAGGGGCAATCCTTGCTGCGTCCGTCCCTGAAAAGCAGCAGAGCACGGTTGTTATCCGCATTGAAACCGGCGTCGGAGCGACTGACGTCGTTGGCCACGATCATGTCCAGATTCTTATCCTTCATTTTTTTTGCAGCATATTCAACCAGATTATCTGTCTCAGCTGCAAATCCGACCAAGAACGGCCGCGGCTCCATGGCACCCAGCCCGGCAAGGATATCCGGGTTCCTGACAAGCTCGATCGTCATGGAATCGCTATGCTTCTTGACCTTTGAGGCATTGCGTTCGACCGGACGATAGTCCGCCACGGCAGCTGCCTTGATTACGACATCACAGCGGCTTGCATGCGACATGACCGCAGCCAGCATTTCGCAGGCACTGTTCGCGGCAACCAGCTCCACTCCGAATGGTGCGGACTGGCAGGTCGGACCGCTGACCAGTATCACTCTCGCCCCACGACGGGCTGCGGCACGTGCAATGGCATACCCCATTTTTCCGGAAGAATGATTGCTGATGTAGCGGACCGGATCTATTTCCTCACGGGTCGGACCGGCCGTAACCATTAGCGTGCGACCGGCCATGTCCTTGGCTGACAATGCCGCCAAAGCTGCCTCGAATATTACCTCTGGTGCCGCCAGCTTACCTTGCCCTTCCCAGCCACAGGCCAGGGATCCGCAAACCGGATCGGCAAACAGGTAACCGAGTCGAACAAGCCTGGCTTCATTCTCACGGTAAATCGGATTGGTATACATGTTGACATTCATGGCTGGAGCAATGAGAACCGGGGCCTTGGTAGCCATGACAGTGGTTGTAAGCATGTCATCGGCAATTCCGCAGGCGATCTTTCCGATCACGTTGGCAGTAGCCGGCGCAACAATAAATAGATCGGCCCGGTCAGCCAGCGAGATGTGGCCGATTTCCCTCTCGGCGATCAAGTTGAACAGTTCGACATGTACCGGATTTGAGGAGAGTGTCTGGAATGTCAGCGGGGTAACGAATTCCTGGGCAGAACGGGTCATGATCACGTGCACATCAGCACCGGCCTTGGTCAACAACCGCAGCAGCTCTATCGCCTTGTAGACCGCAATCCCACCGCTCACAGCCAATACTACGCATTTATCCTTCAAGTAGCTCACAAAGAACCTCAGAAATACGGGTTGCAGCGCTTCTCGTGGCCAATGGTTGTATCCGGGCCATGCCCAGGGAACGCGGCCACATTGTCCGGCAGGGTAAACAGCCTTGTGCGGATCGACTCCAGAAGTTGTTCGTGGGATCCTCCGGGCAGGTCTGTACGACCGATCGAATCGGCAAAGAGAGTGTCACCTGTTATGACCCTGTTTTCTTTTTCGAAGTACAGACAGCAGCCCCCCTGAGTATGGCCAGGCGTATGAAGAACCTTCAACCGGCAGTCTCCAAAGCTGATTTCCATGCCGTCGACAAGATACTCGTCCGACTCGGGAGAGTTTTCTCCGTGCATGCCATACATACGGGCCACTTCAGCTACTCTTCCCAACATAGGTGCATCATTCTGATGGATCAGGAGTCGGGCGCCGAAAACAGCCACTGCC
>JACRCG010000291.1 GCA_016219145.1 Deltaproteobacteria bacterium
CCGGAACAAGGAGAAGGTCATGAAACGATTATTCGCACTGATAATTTCGCTGGCGTTGCTGGCGCCGCTGAGCGCTCTGGCAGCCACATACAATCTGGATCCGCTTCATTCAGCCATCCAGTTCAAGGTCAAACATCTGATGATTACCAACGTTACAGGTGTTTTTGAGAAGTTCAAAGGCACGGTAGTCATCGATGATCAGGACATCACCAGATCTAAAGTCAATGTCAGCGTCGAGACGGCTTCGTTGAACACCAACATTGCAAAGCGTGATGAGCATCTGCGCAGCCCCGATTTTTTTGATGTTGCCAAGTTCCCGGCCATGACATTCGTTTCTACCAGAGTTGAAAAAGAAGGGCCAGGCAGGCTGAAAGTCACCGGCAACCTGACTATCAAAGGTGTGTCAAAGCCTGTCGTTCTTACCGTGGACGGCCCAACTGCAGAAATCAAAGGCACCCAGGGCGAGTCCAGACGTGGCGCTTCGGCAACGACTACCGTGAATCGCCACGATTTCGGTGTAAACTGGAGCAAAAAACTTGACGGCGGAGGCCTGGTTGTCGCGGACGACGTACACATCAGCATTGACACCGAGCTGGTTAGACAGTAGATTCCAGCCCCTGACTTGAGAAGCGCTACGCCAGCGCCGGCCTGCCCGAAGGGGCATATCGGAGTTGCTACATCAATGGAAATGGAGAAGTGAATATGGAAAAATTTGTTACCCTCGACGATGTCATAAAATTTGCGGTTGACCGGGAGGAGACCGCCTACAAGCTCTATAAGCGTGCCGCCGAACTTTCCACCAGCATCGCATCCCGAAAGATGTTTGAGGAACTGGCCCAGGAAGAGGCAACTCACAAGGAAGTCTTCAGCAGGATTGACATCGAGAAGGCCGAGCAGCACAAGCTCTGCACCCTGCCGGAATCCAGTATTGCCAAGTACCTGGCCGATATCACTTTCAGACCCGACCTGACCTTCAATCAGATTCTGGCCTTTGCTCTCAAGACGGAGGAAAACGCCTATCAGCTTTACAAGGCCGCCGCCGGGATGACTGATGATGAACAACTCCAGAAGGTGCTGATGAATTTTGCCGATGTGGAACTGGGGCACCGCCGCAGGCTGGAAGCGATTTATGAAGAGCGGGTGCTTACGGAGGGATAGGCTTCCGAAAACTCGCCGCACAAAAAAACACGCCCGTTACAAGGCGTGTTTTTTTTCGAATATTGACCCCAGTCAAAGATTCCACACTTTAAATGTGTAATATTCAGCCCAGAGTTATCACTTCAGTCAGCACAACAGCTGGATATTGACCATGAGCTTCCCACACAGTCAGATAAGATTTTTGACGATAATACTGCTGATGGTTCAACTATGTCTGCCGGTATACGGTCCTGACTACTTCTCTGAACACTTGAGCGCTGTCGGGGCAAGTCATGCCGGTTTTGTTTGTGATCATGCCGGCGCCGATTCGGATCATGAATCCGGGAATGGCAACCAGCAGGTTGCCCACTGTCATGAACTGGACGCGCCGTGCGTCGTTTCATCAAGCCTCGTTCTTGAACATTCGCCTGTCATTTCCAGACTCATATCATCAGACAAAGGTGCCCTGCTTGACGGCTATGGCGCCCCCTTCGATATTCCACCGGAAAATCCCGTTTAATTTCATCCTTTCATACCTGTCAAGACGCGCAGTTTTTTTGATGTGCCGTTTTTAAACGTAGGGGCATAGCAAACGTCTCACCTGCTTTGCCCAAGTTGCTACGGAGATCAAAGGCGGGCGAAGCAGATGAAACTTGCTTAGCCCCTACCACACTGTAACACTTCAAATTTCACCAACCATATCTACAGGAGAATATAACCATGAAAAATACGAATCTTTTCAAAACCAGCATGCTGGGAATTGCTGCCATTGCAACGTTGTTTCTTGCCACTCCCAATGATGCTTCCGCACATTGTGACACCCTTGACGGCCCGGTTATTCTGGATGCCAGAAAAGCCATTGATGCAAAAGATATTACCCCCATCCTCAAATGGGTAAAACCGAAGGATGAAAAAACGGTGCGGGCCGCCTTCCAAAAGGTGCTTACAGGCAAGGCAAAGAAGCCTGAAGAAGCCGAGCATAAGTTCTTCGCGACTCTTGTCAAAATCCATCGCGCCGGCGAAGGGGCTCCATTTACCGGCCTGAAACCTGCCGGCGCAGTAGAACCGGCCGTTGCCGAAGCGGACAAGGCCCTGGTGAGTGGTTCATCCGACGCAGTTGTAAAACTGATCACCGATGACATTGCCGCCGGGATCAAGAAGCGCTACGAGCAGGCAGCGGCGGCCTACAAGCACAAGGATGAGAGTATCGCGCAGGGGCGGGAGTTTGTGGAAGCCTATGTGATGTTCACCCACTACGTTGAACGGCTTGGCCAGGATGCAATCGGCACAGGCGGTACGCATGGCGAACACGCTGAACATGGCAAAGTCGAAAAACAGGGCAAGCATGATGAACAGGGTGAACATGACAAGCATAAGAAAGAGTCGAGTCACTCCAAACACTGATCGCTGATTTACATATCAGACTGAGTCTCTTGCAAAAGTAAAAAACAGTCCCCTCCCCCCTGGCGGGGGAGGGTTAGGGTGAGGGGGAGGTTGCCATGATATCAGAAAGTTGCACCTTCACCCACCCCCCAACCCCCTCCCGTCAAGGGAGGGGGGCTTGTTTTGAGACTTTTGCAAGAGCCTCTATGGAATACGGCACCGTCAAATTTCCATCCGCAAACTGGCTATTTTGAAAATGGGTGGCATACTAATACTACTCTGGTACATTCCCCATCCCCCTCCTAACCTCCCCCTTGAAAGGGGAGGAATGTGTTCAAATCCCCTCCTCTTCAGAGAGAGGGTAAGGGTGGGGGTGGGGAAAAGACGTAAATGTCGGAGCAGCGGCAACAAGGAAGCGCAAGTACATTTACAGCCACATTGCCCGGAAAACCGGGCAAAGGACAACCAGCATGAAAAAGCTCAGTGACAAAATTGCCGGACTATTTTCTTTTTCAAGCCTGCGCATAAGACTACAGCTGCTGGTGTGGGTCGCGATCATACCGGTGGTGCTGCTGACCGTAGCCGAAAGCATGCTTGACCGCTCCCGCAAAGAGGCTGAAGTCAGGGGGAGTGCCGTCGGCCTGGTCAACCTGGCAAAAGGGAGCCTTGAACAGCATATCAACAACACAAGATCATTACTGCTCGCCGCCGCCCATTCTGATGTGATGCAAAAGGGGGATCCAGCGTCCTTAAGCGCTTTTCTGGATGATCTTCACAAGCATTATCCTGAATACGCAAACCTCGGCGCCGTTGACCTGCAAGGCAATGTCTTTGCCAGCGCAGTCCCGCTGAAGAAGCCGGTGACTGCATCGGACCTGTTTTATTTTCAGGAGATCCTGAAGTCGCGCGCCTTCACGGTCGGAGGATACCAGGCAGGGCGCATAACAGGTCTTGAAATTGTAATCTTCGCCCACCCTGTCTTTGACAGGAGTGGAAATATGAAGTTTATCCTGTTTGCCTCCATGGATTTAATATGGTTGAACAGGCTTTGGGATAATATAAGGCTCCTGCCGGACTCCACCTTTACCGTGACAGACAGAAGCGGGATTGTCCTGTTTCGTTATCCCCTGACCGGAGATAAATGGGTCGGCAAGGATATGTCCCGTGTACCGATCGTCAGGACAATGCTTGCAGAAGGCAAAGGTGTATCCGAGGCTGGCGGACTGGACAGCAAATACCGGATCTACGCCTTTTCCGAAACAGAGCCACCGCAAAGCAAGGTGCATCTGGCTGTCGGCGTTTCCAAAAAAGCGGCATTGGCGCCGATAAACAAGATGCTTGCCTTCAGCCTGATCGGGATTGGACTCGTCGCCGCTCTCGGCCTTTTCCTGGCAAGACTCTTCTCCAACAGATACATCATTAAACCCATCCAAGCGCTTGAGGTTGCAGCCGGCCGTTTTGCCTCGGGTGACTACAGCAGCCGCATAAACATGCCGGGAAGTGGTAATGAGTTTAACCTCATGGGCGCTGCTTTTAACAGCATGGCCGAGACGATAGAACGGGAAATCGCTGTGCGCGAAAAGTCCGAGGCGTTGACAAAAAACATCCTTGAAACCGTTGACGAAGGCTTTATCATCATCGACCCCGATTACAGGATCATCTCCGCCAACAGGGCCTTCTGCGAGCAGATGGACATGCCACTTTGCGACATCATCGGCAGGCACTGTTACGAGGTCTCGCACCATCTGGAGCGCCCCTGTTTTATGGATGACGAGGAGTGTGCGGTGAGAGATTCCTTCACGACAGGCGCGACGCACAGAAACATTCACACTCATTATGACAAAGAGAATACCCCGGTTTACGTCGAAACAAAATCGTATCCGATCAAGGATAGTACCGGAAATATTACAGCGGTCATAGAAACGCAGACCAACGTTACCGAGAAAAGAAAACTTGAGGAGCAACTCCGTCATGCCCATAAGATGGAGGCCATCGGCACCCTTGCCGGCGGCATTGCCCACGACTTCAACAACATGCTCAGCATTATCAACGGCTACGCCGGACTGATGCAGATGCACATGAAGCCCGACGATCCCCAGATCCCCAGGCTTAACGAAATTCTGGCGGCTGGCGAAAGGGCGGCGCAACTTACAAAAGGCCTGCTCACCTTCAGCAGAAAACTGGTCATGGAGATAAAAACGGTAAATATCAATGAGATCGTCGGCGGCTTTAACAAGATGCTGGCCAGGATCATCGGCGAAGATATTGAGTTGAGAATCATTACGGCGGATGAAGAACTGACAGCCAGGGTCGACACGGGGCAAATCGAACAGGTGCTGATGAACCTTGCTGTAAATGCCCGGGACGCAATGCCGAAGGGTGGCGCTTTAACGATAGAGACGCGTTCTGTGGAGATCGACTGGGAATTCATAAAGATATATGACTATGGTGCGCCGGGGAGATATGCGCTGATAACCGTATCAGATAGCGGCAGCGGCATGGATGCAACAACCTTGGGGAGGATCTTTGATCCGTATTTTACGACAAAAGAACTGGGCAAGGGCACCGGGCTCGGCCTTGCAATCGTCTATGGCATTGTGACGCGGCACAACGGCTTTATTCGCTGTTACAGCGAACCTGGCCAGGGGACGTCCTTCAGGATATATCTTCCTCTCGTCATGGATACGGCCGAAAAGATCGAAGCAGAGCAGGCCCCTGCGCCAAAGGGGGGCGCGGAGACCATACTTATTGCCGAGGATGACGCAAATGTCCGCAGCCTCATCAGGAATATCCTGGAAGGCTTTGGCTATACTGTCATTGAAGCGGTTGACGGCAATGATGCAGTGGAAAAGTTCAGGGCCAACAAAGACAAGATACGGCTGTTCTTGTCTGATTTGATAATGCCGGGCAAGAACGGCATGGACGCATATGAGGAGATCAAAGGAATACGGCAAGATACGAGGGTGATTTTCATAAGCGGCTACGCGCGGGAGATAATTCAGAGATTCGGCATTGACGAAGAAATCGAATTCATCTCGAAGCCTGTCCTGCCGAACGAGCTTTTGCGGAAGGTGCGGAAGGAGCTGGATCGATGAATATCATCAAAATAACTACCGCTGCTTTTTGCATCGCCGCGCTGCTAATCGGCGGCTGCAAGGAGAGTCCGAAGAGAAACGTCACTCCGCACGAAAAAGTCACGATCGGAGTCGCGGCCCAGATATTGTCCGCGCCGGTGATAATCGCCATTGAAAATGGGTACTTCAAGGATGAGGGGCTGGACGTCACTGTCAAAGAATATGATTTCGGCAAACTCTGCCTTGAAGCCATGTTTGCCGGTCAGGTTGATCTGTCGACGGTCGCGCAGCTGCCGGTCGTGCTGAACAGTTTCAAAAGAGATGATTTCTCTGTTATAGCCTCATTTAACTATAACTACGACGACTCAAAGATCATTGTGCGCAAGGACAGAGGGATTAACAGCGGAGCGGATTTTAAAGGCAAAACAATCGGCGTTCCTTTCGGAACCTCGGCTCATTTTTTCATGGATGTATATTTAAGCTATGGCAACATCACCAGAGAGGGCGCCAAAGCGGTAAATGTTCCGGCAAAAGAGCTGCCTGCTGCAATCAAAGAGGGTACGGTGGATGCCGTTTCAGTTTTCGAACCATACGCGTATGAGACGACAAAACTTTTGCGGGATAACGCATCAAGGCTGCCCAGAATAGAGATATTCAAGGAGATATTCAATCTTGCCGCAATGAATGATTTTTCAGTAAACCACCCTGAAACCATTCAAAAAGTTCTGAGAGCTATTGACCGGGCGGTTATTTTTGCCAAGCAGAACAGGAACGAAACCATAGCAATATTGACTCGAAAACTAAAGGTGGATCAGAGGTTTCTGGAAAAAGAGTGGGATGGCTATTCACCGGGTCTTTCCCTTGATCAGTCGCTTGTATTAAGCATGGAAGATCAGGCCCGTTGGGCGATCAACAACAGGCTGACGGACAAAAAAGATATTCCGAACTATCTTAAGTTTATCCGCCAGAACACCTTGCGGGCTGTAAAGCCTGAGGCGGTGACGGTTATAATGCCGAGGGGAAAGCCATGAAAAATGTGTTCAGCTGGATCATTATCATTTCTCTGATGTTAGCCGCAGACGCTACAAATCTGTGGGCGGTCCCCACCGCCGGGGCATCAAACGCGGTTACTATCGGTGTTGCCCAGTCGCTCCCTTCAGCCCCGATCCTGATCGCCATTGAAAATGGGTATTTCTCCGATGCCGGCTTGTCAGTCAAGGTCAGAGAATACGCTTACGGCAAGGTAGCCATGGTGGCGTTGCTGAAGGGAGAGGTCTCTCTTGTCACAGCCGGAGACCTGCCTGTCGTCCTGCACAGCTTTGAGCGCAGCGATTTTGTGATCTTAGCCATGTATGCATTCTCCCATAATCACAGTAAACTGATCAGCCGCAAGGACAGGGGTATTACAAAACCCTCCGATCTGAAAGGAAAAAAAGTCGGCCTCCCTTTCGGCACTACGACACAGTATTTTCTGGATACATTTCTTAACGCCAATATGATTTCTCCGGCCGACCTGAAGATGTTGAACGTTCCGGCGAACGAATTGCCCGCCGCTCTGGCCGATGGCAAGGTTGATGCCATAGCGGATTTTGAGCCCTACGCATATCAGGCAACAATACTCCTTAAAGGGAGTGCATATACCTTCCCCAAGACCGGACTGTACCGAGAGACATTCAATTTAGTCGCCATGAAAGAGTTTTTGCTGAAGGAACCCGAGTCGGCAATAAAACTGCTTCGGGCTGTTGACCGGGCTGAGGCATTTATCCGTACCAACAGGAAAGAGGCGATAGCTATCATCAGCAGAAAACTCGGCATAGAGCAGCAGTTTCTGTTAGAGCGCTGGGAGGATTACTCATTTGCTCTAGTACTCGACCAGGCACTGCTTATGTCGCTGGAAGACGTAGCCAGATGGGCCATCAGAAGCAAACAGACTGGCAAGAAGAATGTTCCGAATTATCTGCGTTATATCTATCAGGATGCCCTCCGGGCGGTAAAACCGGAAAACTTGAGGATTTTCAGCAAATGAAAATTGAAAAACGCCTATCCATCATGTTGGCAGTTTCACTGGTGATACTGATCGCATTCGGCGCCTCCCTGATCTATTCCTACCATCAGGAGCGGATATCCTTTGTCGAGCATGACATGGCTGAAGAGATATATCAGAAAACATTCAAACTGAACGCGCTGGCCTATGATTACCTCATGAATCCAACTGAAAGGGCGCTGGAGCAGTGGCGGCAACTCTCGGATGATCTGGCAAATCTCAGTTCAACCACCGTCTATGTCAAAGAGGAGCAGAAGGCCATTCTTCATGAGATCAATAGCAGGCATAAAGCGATTGACGACTCGTTTCGCTCGCTTGTCCGGATTCACAGTGATCATGACACTATGGAAACAAAGAGGCACGAGCTATATCGCGATCTGGAAACAAGAGTATCAAGCCATCTGCTCCTTGAGATGCAGACTATAATTGAGCTCAGCATCCGGATGGGTAGGATCGGGGATGATCAGTTAGGACGCATCCGGAATATCACCTCAATAGTAAGGGTTGGCTTCTTTGTAATACTTTTTTTCATGTTGATGTTGAACGCCTATTGGCAGCGTAAAGGAATCATTCTGCCGGTCAAACAGCTGATGAAGGGCGTGGAAATCATCGGCGCCGGTGATCTGGATTACAAGACCGGTATAGCGACAAATGACGAAATCGGCGAACTGTCGGCGGCGTTCGACAGGATGACTGATAATCTGAAGCATTCCACCGAACA
>JACRCG010000288.1 GCA_016219145.1 Deltaproteobacteria bacterium
GCGATTCAATTACGCCGTCGAAGGCGCTGAACTTGTTGCGATGGGTAAGTTCACTGGCCACACGTCCCTGGGCAGCGGCCAGGAAGCCGGCGTTGGCATGCTTGCTTTCGCCGATCTGTTTGGCCTCCGTTGAAAAAACAGTCAGACCTTCCGTGTTGTAGACCTTGACCTTCACGACCGAGGTGTCCTTCATCAGGGCTACAACCTCCCGGCGCAGGGCGGCGATTTCCGGTGCGGCGGGATCGATCGGCCGACCGTAACTGCCGGTCTTGAGCAGCGGTGAAAAATGGGGCCAGAGGGCATTGCCGAATACCCGGGTGAGGGCCGCATTACGGTCTTCAGCCATCTCAGTGAGTGATTTTATTGACTGGTGACGGTCAAACATGCCGAGGATCACTGCTGCAATGATGATGCAGATTAGACTGGCGATGGAATAGTAGCGTGTCAGATTGAACATGTCACTTCTCCGAAATCAGTATTAAGCAGCGGTATAAGGTGAGCAAAACGAATTACAGAGACAGCATATTCATCCTCCAGTAAAAACAACCGCTGAGTATTTTTGTCAATCAATAATTTGCCCAATGTCACAACCGAACAAAAAAAAGGCCGCCACATCAGCATACTGCTGACCTGACGGCCTCTAATCCATATATCCGGCAACTAAGCGTTTACCTTCCTGGCCACCTCAAACATCGCGATCCCGCCCGCCACTGAAGCATTCAGGGAGCTGACACCACCATACTGCGGGATCGACATCATCACGTCGCACTGCTTGCACACCAGCGGCCTGATCCCCTCCCCTTCCCCGCCGATAACCAGAGCGATGCTTCCGGAAAATTTCGTATCAAACAGAGAATCAGACGCCTCGCCGGCCAGACCGTACACCCAGTAACCAACTTTTTTCAATATCTCCAGAGTCTGGGCAATATTGGTCACCTGCACCACCGGAATAGTTTCCACCGCGCCGGCTGAAGCTTTCTCGGCAGCGGCTGTTACACCACAGGCACGATCTTTGGGAATGACCACACCGTCAACCCCGGCACAGGCGGCGCTGCGGATCAAAGCACCCAGGTTGTGCGGGTCCAGAATCCCGTCCAGCACCAGCAGAAATCCGGGTTTCCCGGAGTCGGCTACAGATGCCAGCAACACGTCCAGATCGGCATAGCGGTACGGCTCAACCTCCAGAGCAATCCCCTGGTGATGGGAAGAAGCGCACATTTTGGTCAGGTCGATCTTTTCACGGCGATGAACCGCCACCCCGCGCCCTTCCGCCAGCTTGATAATACTTTCCACCCGGTGATCTGTGGCGTTAGTCTGCACATACAGATTGAAGGCCCCCCGAGTGCTGCGCAGGGATTCTTTGACCGGATTGACTCCAAAGATCAGCTCGCCTTTCATGAACAGCCCGCCATGATCTCAGCCGCTATCAGCTGCGCTGCGGCGGCGGGATCGGCCGCCTTGGCTATCGGCCGGCCGATTACCAGATAATCAGCCCCGGCGCTGACGGCCTCGGCAGGCGTCATGATCCGCTTCTGATCGTCTGCGGCTGCGAACGAGGGGCGCACCCCCGGAGTAACTATCAGAAAATCGGGGCCGCAGGCAGCGCGGATCAATTCAATTTCAAGCGGCGAAGCCACCACACCATCCATGCCGGAATCCTTGGCAAGCCGCGCCAGACGTACTACCATATCCTGAACAGAATGCTCGATGCCGACCTGCCGTAAGGTCGCTTCAGTGGATGAAGTCAGAATGGTTACGGCCAGAAGCTTGGGACGATCATCACCAAACTCCTTCTGAACAGCCCTGGCGGCGGTTTCCATCATCTCGCCGCCACCCAGCGCATGCAGATTGGCCAACTGGACGCCAAGCCTGGCGGCTTCGAGCATCGCATTAGCAACCGTGTTGGGAATGTCGTGATATTTAAGGTCCAGAAAGACCTGGCCGCCATGCTGCTGGACCGCTTTAACCGCCGCCGGACCAGAGGAGGTGAAAAGTTCCTTGCCGACCTTGAACATCCCCACCCGGCCTGACAGCATTCCGGCATAGCGGTCGATCTCGGCCAGACCGTTTACATCCAGAGCAAATATGATTTTATTGCGAGCGTCTTCGGGATTCATATCGCCTCATTTCATGAATTCAACTACTGCGGCCGCGATACCGTCGGCGTCAATACCGACATCCTTGCGCAGTTGAGCCTGGCTGCCATGTTCGATGTAGCGGTCAGCAATGCCAAGACGCCTGATTCTGACATCCTGAAGGTTGTTGTCATACAGCAGTTCCAGCACAGCGCTGCCGAATCCGCCCTGCAAGGCATTTTCCTCTACCGTCACGATGCATCCGGTTTTGCGCGCGGCTGACAGAATCAGCTCGGCGTCGAGCGGCTTGACAAATCTGGCGTTGATCACAGCCGCCTCAATCCCGTTCTGCCGGAGATTTCCGGCTGCTTCGAGCGCCGGATAGACCGTTGCGCCGATCGCGATGATCGTCAGATCGCCCCCTTCCAAAAGCTGTTCGCCCCGTCCGATTTCCAGAGTTTTAAGGTCGATATCCATTTCAACGCCATATCCGGCGCCGCGCGGATAACGGAGCGCCATAGGTACTCCGGAATAGACGGCAGTATTAAGCATGTGGCGCAGTTCGTTTTCATCCTTGGGGGCCATCAAAGTTATCCCTGGCAGGTGCCGCAAATAAGAGAGGTCGAAAACTCCATGATGGGTCGGGCCGTCATCGCCAACCAGGCCGGCACGGTCCATGGCAAGTGTGACCGGCAGCTTCTGCAGACAGATATCATGAAAAACCTGGTCGTAGGCGCGCTGCATGAAGGTGGAATAGATAGCCGCTACCGGACGGTACCCTTCTGCGGCAATACCTGCGGCAAAGGCCAGCCCATGCTGTTCGGCGATGCCAACGTCAAAAAAACGATCCGGAAAACGCTTTGAAAAGCTGTTAAGCCCGGTTCCATCTGGCATAGCGGCGGTTATTGCGACAATTTTCGGATCCTTTTCAGCCAACTGGACGATCGTTTCGCCAAATACGTCGGTATACGATTTTGTAGAAGGCTTGGCCGCCCCCTGGCCGGTGGCAATGTCAAAGGAGCCCACGCCATGATACTTGGCAGGAGTATCTTCGGCCGGTTTATAGCCCTTGCCCTTGGTTGTCATGATATGCACCAGCAGCGGGCCGTCCAGTTCGTTAATGTTGTTGAAAACTTCAACCAGCTGAGGAAGATTATGTCCATCCAGCGGACCCAGATAGTCAAAACCGAGTGCATCAAACAGAGCGCCGGGAGTCAGAAAACCCTTCAGGGAATCTTCGGCGCGGCGCGCAAAATGGAGAATGTCGGTTCCGATAGCCGGAATATGCTTCAGCAGCCCCTGCATTTCTTTTTTCAGATCCCGGAAGTAGCGACCGGTCATCTTACGGGAAATAAATGCCGAAAAAGCGCCCACATTTTGAGAAATCGACATCTCATTGTCATTCAGGATTACGATCAGGTTTTTCTTGAGATGGCCAGCCTGGTTAAGCGCCTCGAAAGCCATTCCGCCGGTCAGTGAGCCATCGCCGATGACGGCTATGGAGTGGTTCCTGGTGCCGGACAAACCAGCCGCGGCCGCCATGCCGAGTGCGGCCGAGATGGAAGTCGATGAGTGCCCGACTCCGAAAGCATCATGTTCAGATTCGCTGCGTTTGGGAAACCCGGAAAGTCCCTTGTACTGGCGCTGCGTGTTAAAGCGGTCACGCCGTCCGGTCAGTATTTTGTGTGTATAGGCCTGATGGCCGACATCCCAGATGATTTTGTCGCTGGGCGAATCAAAGCAGTAATGCAGAGCGATAGCCAGCTCTACGGTTCCCAGGTTGGAACCCAGATGGCCGCCGGTGGCGGAAAGAGTCTCCAGAAGGAACTGGCGCACTTCGGCTGCGAGTACGGGCAGTTGCTCCGGCTTCAGCTTCTTGAGATCTGCCGGGTTATCAATTTTTTCCAGTAACATAAATACCTCTGATCTAATAAACCTCGAACCTTGAACGTTGAACCGACTTTAAACATACCCGTTATTTTTGAACCAGTCCACTGCCCTGCTCAGAGCCTGTTTGACCGGAGTCTGAGGCAACCCCAACTCCCTGACCGAGCGGGAGGAATCAAAAAACATGAATTTGGATGCCATCTGCACACCCGCAAGGGGAATCAGCGGCTCTCTGCCTGTGACACGCGAAAAGCCTTCATTGACATATGCCGCCATCAGAATCGGCAGGTACGGCAGCCTGACCCTGGGCGCAGAAAGACCGGTTATCTCTTCCAGCAGTACAAAAATATCCCGTAATGTCAGATTGGCATTGCCCAGGATGTATTTCCGCCCGACTACACCATTCAGCTCAGCCAGAACATGCCCTCTGGCGCAGTCCTCGACATCGATGACATTAAGACCGGTGTCCAGATAGGCCGGCATCTTGCGTTTAAGAAAATCAACTATGATCTTGCCGGTCGGAGTCGGCTTGATATCTCTTGGCCCCACCGGAGTGGACGGGTTGACCACCACCAGCGGCAGCCCTTTTGATACATATTTTTCAGCTACGCGCTCGGCCAGAAACTTGCTCTTTTTATAGGGACCAACCATGTCGGCCAGTGTAACAGGGGTGTCTTCCGTACCGGGAGTGCCGTCACCCGGATTACCGAGCGTACCGACGCTGCTGGTGTACACGACCTTTGCAACTCCATTTTCAAGTGCCGCTTCCAGTATGCTTTCGGTTCCACCGACATTGATGCTGTACATCTCCTCCGGAGAGCGCGTCCAGAGACGGTAATCAGCGGCAGCATGGTAAAGAACATCACATCCTTTAAGCCCCTGGCGCAAGCTTTCCTGATTCAGGAGGTCGCCTTGCCAGAGTTCCACATCCAATCCGCTCAGGTTTGATGTATCGGAACCGGGCCGCACCAGAACACGCAGTTCCCGCCCATCCTTGAGCAATTCCCGCGCAATGCTGGCGCCTATGAATCCGGTTGAACCGGTGATAAATGTCTTCATATCAAAACTGGAAAGCCCCAATGTCATAACATCGGGGCTTCATATCCGTGAAAAAGCACCTGGCCACTATTTGATTAAACAATTTCCGCAGTCAGGCGGCGGTATTTTCCGAGCGCGGTCAGTGGGAAACAGTTGCGGTAAATATGGTATTTGATCATGAAATACTTGGGGAAACCTGTGCCGGTATAGGCATCTTCATCCCAGGTTCCATCAAGTTTCTGAGTTGCAAGCAGATACTCTATTCCGCGCATGGCAGCCTTGGATGAAGCTTCGCCTGCGGCAAACAGCGACAGAAGCGCCCAACTGGTCTGCGAGGCGGTACTGGGGCCGCAACCCATCAGGGAGCGATCCTCATAAGACTCGCACACTTCCCCCCAGCCGCCATCCATATTCTGTTTGGATTTAAGCCAGTTGACCGACTTTTTAATGTACGGCTGCGACATATCCTCACCTATGGCTTCCAGGCCGGACAAAACCGACCAGGTGCCGTAAATGTAGTTGACGCCCCAACGGCCCCACCAGGGTCCCTCCGGTTCCTGCTCCAGCTTGAGAAACTCCAGAGCCCGAACAGCCGCCTGATGGGTTTTGGGATAGTTGAAATTGCCCATCAGCTCAAGCATGCGGCCAGTGAGATCAGCCGTGGGCGGATCAATCAGGGCCTCCAGATCTGCAAAGGGAATCTTGTTGAGAAGATATTTGGTGTTATTCTTGTCAAAGGCCGCCCAGCCGCCGTTATCGCTCTGCATCCCCAGACACCAGGAAATACCGCGCTTGATGGCCTGCTCCTTATGCTTCTTGTCACGGACTTTAATGTCTTTAATGGAAAGCATGACAAACCCGGAATCGTCAACATCCGGATACCAGTCGTTCAGAAACTCGAATGCCCATCCGCCCGGTTCCAGTTCCGGTGATTTGACCTGCCAGTCGCCCTTGCGGCGAACCTCCAGATCAAGCAGCCATTGGGCCGATTTGATCAAAGCCGGATGATCGACCGGCACACCGGCCTCCTGCATGGCAACCAGCACCAGCGCGGTATCCCAGACCGGAGAGACGCACGACTGCAGTACCAGACTCTCGTCATCCTCGATACAGAAATTTGCCAGAGCCTCCAGCCCTTTTATCACAGCCGGATGATCATTGGCATATCCCAGACAGTGCAGCGCAAGAACGGAATTGAGCATGGCCGGCTGGATGCCGCCCCAGTCACCGCTGGGCTCCTGATGCTCAAGTATCCACTGTTCGGCAACAGCGACCGACTTTTTCTTGAACGGCCTGATCGGAGAGGATTCGTAAACTTTCAGCAGGTGATCGACACCGATGAAAAAGTTTTTCCAGGTCAGGATTCCATCTTCCTTGGTAAA
>JACRCG010000289.1 GCA_016219145.1 Deltaproteobacteria bacterium
GGGTGGGGCGGGGGTGGGGATGGGGTTGTAATCATCCTCCTGGGCGACCTCTCGCGCGGCTTCCGTCTGCCGGACTCCGGCCTGATCCTGGTCGCCGAGGAAGAGCTGTTCGGTAAGCGCGTCAGACGCCGGGGCGTCTCCGAGGTGCGCAAGAAGCAGATTCTGGCCTCGCTGGCCGAACTGAAGCCGGGCGACCATATGGTGCATATCGACCACGGCATCGGCCTGTACCGCGGTTTGCAGCATATCAGCGTGGGGGGTGTCGGCGGCGATTTTCTGCTGCTGGAATATGCCGGTTCCGACAAGCTCTACCTGCCGGTTGACCGTCTGGGGCTGGTGCAGCGCTACGTCGGTCCGGAAGGAAGTTCGCCCTCGCTCGACAAGCTGGGGGGAGTATCCTGGGAGAAATCGAAGGGTAAAGCCCGCAAAAACATCGAGGAGCTGGCCGGCGAGCTGCTGGAGATCTACGCCAAACGCCAGATCAGCGAAGGGTTCTCCTTTTCGCCGCCAGACGAGATGTACCGCGAGTTTGAAGCCTCTTTTGCCTGGGAGGAAACCCCCGACCAGCTCTCTGCCATCAATGATGTGCTGGCCGACATGCAGCATTCCAAGCCGATGGACCGGCTGGTCTGCGGAGACGTCGGATACGGCAAGACCGAGGTGGCCCTGCGGGGCGCCTTCAAATCTGCCCTGGACGGCAAACAGGTCGGCATTCTGGTGCCAACCACCATTCTGGCCCAACAGCATTACGAGACTTTTCGCGAGCGGCTCAAAGAATATCCGGTCACGGTCGAGGTGATTTCGCGCTTCCGCACCTCCAAAGAGCAGAAGGAAATCCTGGAACGGCTCAAAAAGGGGAACATCGACATCATCATCGGCACCCATCGCCTGCTGCAAAAAGATGTGGCCTTCAAGGATCTGGGGCTGCTGATTATCGACGAGGAGCAGCGTTTCGGGGTCAAGGACAAAGAGCGCCTGAAGTCTTTCCGGGCCGTGGTGGATGTCATGACCCTGACCGCCACTCCGATTCCGCGCACGCTCTACATGTCGATGATGGGTATCCGCGACCTCTCCATCATCGACACTCCGCCGGTGGACCGCCTGGCGGTCAAGACCTTTGTGGCGCGCTTCTCGGAAGAGCTGATCCGCGAAGCGGTGCTGCGCGAGCTGCGCCGGGGCGGGCAGGTTTTTTTCGTTCACAACCGCGTCCAGACCATCGCCAAGCGGGCCGAACTGCTGGCTCAGCTGCTGCCGGAGGCAAAAATTGCCGTAGGGCATGGGCAGATGGGGGAGCATGAGCTGGAAAAGGTCATGCTCGGCTTCATGCATGGCGAAACAAACCTGCTGCTCTGCACCACCATCATCGAGTCCGGCCTGGATATCCCCAACGCCAACACCCTTATTGTCGATCATGCCGACAAGTTCGGCCTCTCCCAGCTCTACCAGCTGCGCGGCCGGGTGGGGCGTTCAACCCAGCGCGGCTACGCCTACCTGCTGATCGCCGGTGAAGGGGCCATCAGTTCGGATGCCCGCGAACGGCTGCGGATATTGCAGGATATTTCCGAGCTGGGGGCCGGTTTCCGCATCGCCACGCACGACATGGAGATTCGCGGGGCCGGAGATATGCTGGGAAACCGTCAATCCGGCACCGTGACTGAAATCGGTTTCGAGCTTTACAATCAGATGCTGGAGGAGACCATCTGCCGCATGCGTGGCGAGGAGATGACTGAACGGGTAGAACCGGAAATCAATCTCAAGGTGCCGGCCTTCATCCCCGAGGCGTACGTCAAGGATGCCGGTCAGCGGCTGGTGATCTACAAAAAGCTCACCCAGGCCGATTGCGAAGAGGATGTGCTGGACGTGCAGAACGAGGTGCTGGACCGCTTCGGCACGTATCCGCTGGCGACCTCCTACCTGTTCGAGATCATGAAGCTGCGGGTCATGCTGAAAAAACTGCTGGTGCGCCAGATCGACTTCAGCGGGAAAATCATCGTGATATCATTCCACCCGCGCACCCCGGCCAAACCGGACACCATCATCGCCATGATGAAAAGCGAACCGAAAAACTATCAGTTCACCCCGGACTACAAACTGGTCTGCGCTCTGAAGGATACTTCGTTCGAAGGGGTTCTTGAGATGGCGAAGAGTGTGCTGAAGCGGCTGATGCCGGTTTTGTAATTGCTTATTTAAACTTTTTGGAATATTGTGAAAATCTGATTATCTGATTATCGGAGGTTCGTATGCAAACGGTTACGGCTACTGATCTTTCCCGAAACTTTCGGGTGATGCTCAACAGGGTTGAGTTTCAACACGAAGAACTGCTTATTTTGCGCAATAACTCCCCGGTGGCCCGCCTTGTGCCGGGTCCGGCAACCATGACAGCGGCGGAGGCCTTTGCCGATCTGTATCGCACCCTTCCGCAGGAAGCTGGAAATTCATGGCTTGCAGACAGTCGCCTTGATGATGCCAAAACCGGTGAGGTGCGTGACCCGTGGGCATCCTGATTGACACCTGTATCTGGATTGATGTCGAACTTGGCAACCTTGCCCCGGTCGATATTGTTGCCGTTACCGGAACAGAGCCGGTCTATCTCTCGCCGATTACGATCGCCGAGCTCAAATTCGGCGCGGAATGTGCGCTGAATCCAGCTATACGCCAGCAACGTCTGGCTGCTCTTGCCAGAATACGCATGAAGCCGGTGCTACGAATTGATGAGACAACCGGCGAAATTTTCGGTTCTCTTGCTGCTCAACTAAAAGCAGGCGGGAAAAGCCACCGTCCCCGCATACAAGATCTCTGGCTTGCCAGTCAGGCCGTTCAGCATGGATTTGCTCTCCTCACCAGGAATGTGCGGTATTTTGAGGATATTCCTGGCGTGCAGATTGCCACGGTTTAACCGGCTTCCGCCGACGATGAGCAGGAATGTTTGAATCCAGCGCCTGTCCGCATGGAAAGCCTCCCCGGTCAGCCAGAAAGGTATTGCAACGACTCTGCTAGTGTGGTAGCTTCCCAAGGTTTCCAACCACAAATAATCACAACAAAAAAGGAGCTTTACGTGAAAAACATAACCACTGCAAAACTGTTTGTTGTCGCTCTCTGCGCGGCTGCACTCTTTGGATGTCAGGGCGGATCAAATTCCGGCGGATCAAAGTCTGAAGGTAAAAAAGAAGGCCAGGTCATTGCGGAAGTCAACAGCGGCAGCATAACTACCGGCGATTTCGAGCGCGAGTTGAAAAACCTGCCGGAATATCTGAAGGCAATGGCCGACACCCCTCAGGGGCGCAAAGAGATGCTGGACACAATGGTGATTCGCGAACTGATTCTGCAGCAGGCCGCCAAAGACGGTCTTGACAAGGGGCCGGAAATCGAGGACAAGCTGCAGGACCTGAAAAAACGGCTGATTGTCGAGGCGTTCCTGAAGAAAAAAGTTGAAGCCGAAGTGCAGGTTTCCGACGCCGATCTGCAGAAATTCTATGAGCAGAACAAGGACAAGTTCAAATCAGGCGAGCAGATGAAAGCCAGCCACATCCTGGTGAAAACGGAAAAAGAGGCCAAAGACATTCTGGCCAAGATCAAGGCCGGAGGCAATTTTGAAGAGCTGGCCAAGAAAAACTCGGTTGACTCGTCTTCCGCCAAAGGCGGCGATCTGGGCTGGTTCAGCAAGGGGAGCATGGTGCCGGCCTTCGAGAAGGCAGCGCTGGCACTCAAGGAAAATCAGGTCTCAGAAGTTGTCAAATCAGATTTCGGTTTTCACATCATCAAGCTGACCGGCAAGCGCCCCGCCGGCGTCCGCCCGTTGGAAGAGGTAAAAGACCAGATCAAGGGAGCCCTGATGCCGAACAAACAGCAGGAAGTTTTCCAGAAGATCAAGGAAGACCTTAAAAAGTCGGCCAAGATCAACATCAAGGAAGACGTGCTGAGCAACGTGGGCAGCAAGAAGGAAGAGACCAAAGCAGCTGAGAAGAAGCCTGCCGAAGCAGCCAAGCCGGCCGCGCCTGAGAAGAAGTAGCAGGCGCTGCCTACAGAGTTTAATCTCAAAAAGAGAGTCCAATTATGAAGCAACGCAACATTGCAATAACGCTGGCCTGTACACTCCTGACCATGGCCGGCGGCTGTGCCAACAAAGCCGCAGTGGTCAAGGACGGGTCGGTTACGGTCAAGTCCGCTGCCGAACAGGCTCCTGCCGTGATCGTGCCGCGCGGCAGGGTAACCAATGCCATTGCAGCCATTGTGAACGATGAAGTCGTCACCCTGTACGAGGTTAACCGCGAGGCCCTGCCGCTTATCCGCGAGGCGGAAAAGAAGAGTTCCCTGGATGATGCCGCCCGCAGAGAGCTCAAGCGGAATGCGCTTGAGCGGGTGGTTGAGAAAAAGCTGGTTGAGCAAAAGATCAAAGAGCTGAATATCAAGGTCACTGAAGAGGAAATTCGCGCGGCCATCGATGATGTCAAGAAGCAGAACAATATGCCTTCACAGGAGGCTCTGGTGGCTGCCCTGGCCAATCAGGGGCTTTCATTTGACCAGTATCGCACCCAGTTGCAGGAGCAGATTGAAAAACTCAAACTGGTCAGCGCTGAGGTGCGTTCAAAGATTCATGTCAGCGAAAGCGAACTGCGAGAGTTCTATGATGCCAATCTTCCGAAATACACCGAAGAAGAATCCTATCGCGCCCGTCACATTTTTTTCAGGACTAATGAAAAATCCAGCGCCGAAGACATCAAGCTCTCCATGACCAAGGCCTTGATGGTGCTGGCAGAAGTCAAGGGCGGCAAGGATTTTGTAGAGCTTGCCAA
>JACRCG010000294.1 GCA_016219145.1 Deltaproteobacteria bacterium
ACCTGTTAAACTCCCACTACCAGCAGTTCCAGGTTTACAAGCAGGATCGCCTTCGATACCTGAACCAGGAACTGGCTACGCTAACGGCACTCTCCTATAACCTGGTGGAAAGCGAACACAATCAGTACAAAAAGGGGCAACTGGGCCTGGAATTGGCAAAACAGGAAGCGAGAAAAGCCCTGAAAAAGGTCAATGTCGGCGAAACCGGTTATATCTATGCCATGACCAGCAAGGGCGACCTGCAGGTCCATATCGCACGGGAAGGCGAAAATGTCTTTGACGAACGCGATGAGAACGGCCGCTATTTCATCCGTGAGATCTGCAAAACCGCCAAAGCCTCGAAGGACGGGGAAACGCTTTACATCACCTACCCCTGGCGCAACGAGGTGCTGGGAGACAAGCATCCGCGCAACAAGATCGTAGCCTATCGCTACTTCCGTGAATGGGACTGGATCATCGCCGCCGGTGGTTACCTGGACGAAACCTCGGAAGAAGCCGCTTTCGAACGGAAATCGTTTGCTGCGCTGAAGGACAGCATCAAGAGCAAGAAGGTCGGGGCAACCGGCTATATTTTCTGCATGAACAGCAAGGGCACCTTCACGATCCACCCGGATTCGGAGGGAAAGAACCTGATCGATGCCAAGGACCTGGACGGCAACCAGTTCATCAGGGAAATGTGTACCAAGAAAAGCGGCTGGATCCGCTACCCATGGAAAAACCAGGGCGACAAGGAAGCACGGATGAAGATCGTGCGTTATGAATACTTCAAGCCGTGGGACTGGATCATCGCGGTCGGCTCCTATGAAGACGAGTTCTACCTGGAAGCCAACAAGATCAAGACACACATCATGTACAGCATGATCCTGCTGATCATGGTCGTCGGGATCACTTCAACAATGATGGTCTACAGAGCATCCACGATCATTACCAGCCCGATCACGCATATGATCGAAGTTATCAGGCGGGTAAAACGCGGCAAGCTGGACGAAATCATGAAAGTATCCGGTGAGGACGAACTGGCCGAGATGGCAGGCGCGTTCAACCGGATGACCGAAATAATCCGGCGCAACCGGGACATGGAGGCAAGCCTGGCCCAACAGGGAAAGATGGCTTCACTCGGCGTTCTTTCGTCCGGTGTCGCCCATGAGATCAATAACCCGCTGGGTGTCATTCTCGGTTATGCCGGCTACCTCGAAGGCAAGATGAGCGAAGAGGATCCCAATTATAAATATATCCACGAGATAAAGCGTGAGAGCAAACGTTGCAAAAAGATCGTTCAGGATCTGCTTTCATACGCCCGCACTCCGCGTCCGACACTGGAAACTACCGATCTCAACAATCTTTTACAGCAGATTGTCGATTTTGCGGCCAACCACACCGATATGCGCGGCGTGACAATCACCACCGACTTCGCAGTCGGACTCCCGCAGATCGAGCTTGACGGCGACCAGATGCGGCAGGTTGCTATCAATCTGATCCTGAATGCCGGCGGCGCGATGCCGGATGGGGGCAAACTGTTCATAAAGACCGAGCCGGCGCCCGACAATCGAATCAGGATCCAATTCCAGGATAGCGGCTGCGGAATACCGCAGGAAAGTCTTGAAAAAATTTTCGAGCCATTCTACACCACCAAGGAGCGCGGCACCGGCCTGGGGCTTGCCATCACCAAACAGATTATCGATCAGCACCATGGCGAGATCCTGATCGAGAGCGTCATCGGACAAGGTACCTGCGTGACGGTGATTCTGCCGGTTGATCAGGAGGAATTGTAAATGACCAGCAAAAAGCGCATTCTGCTGATTGATAACGAAGAGGGTCTCTGCCGGATGATGGAGAGCATCCTTATCGACCACGGCTATCTGGCCAAAGCCTACACATCTCCGCAGAAGGCGGTCGAAGAGTTCAGGGCCATGGCCTGGGACCTGGTGATCAGCGACATCAAGATGCCGGGCATGAGCGGACTGGAAGTACTTCAGGCCATAAAGGAAAAACAGAAGGATATCCCGGTGATCATGATCACCGCCTATGCCACGGTTGACATGTCGATCCAGGCGTTGCGCAAGGGTGCCTACGACATGCTGACCAAGCCGTTCGAGCCGGACGAGCTCATCTACCGGGTCAAGAACGCACTGCAGCAGTCACAGCTGATCGAAGAGAATCGCGAGTTGCGGGCGGAACTGGAAGCAAAGTTCTGCTTCGACAACATCATCGGATCATGTGAAGGCTTAAAAACCATACTTGAACGTGTTGAAAAGGTTGCGGTCAGGGATACATCGGTGCTTATCACAGGCGAGTCCGGCACCGGCAAGGAGCTGATCGCCCAGGCCATCCACTACAACTCGCCCCGCCGGGAAAAGAAATTCGTTGCGATCAATTGCGGCGCCCTGCCTGAGACCCTGCTGGAAAGCGAACTTTTCGGATACAAGAAAGGCGCCTTTACCGGAGCAAAGGAAAGCCGCCAGGGGTTGCTGGAAGCGGCCAACGGCGGCACGCTTTTCCTGGACGAAGTTGGCAACCTGCCGATTAATGTACAGAAGACCCTGCTGCGCTTCCTGCAGGAAAAGGAATTCAACCGACTGGGCGACACCACCCCCACACGGGTTGATGTACGGATACTTTCCGCCACCAACTCCGACCTGAAAGAGGCGATCAAGCAAGGCATATTCAGGGAGGATCTCTACTACCGGCTGAACGTGGTCAACATCCACCTGCCTCCCCTGCGTGAACGGCGCAACGATATCCCGCTACTGGCGGCCCACTTCATTCACCTGCAGAACCAGAAGTTCGGCACGACAATCAAAGGGTTCGAGAGCGATGCTGTCCGTTCGCTGTGTGATTTTGACTGGCCGGGCAACATCAGGCAGCTCAAGAACGTGATCGAAGCCTGCATGGCGATGGAGACAGGCGACTACATCTCATGGGAAACGCTGGCTCAGTTTGTCGAAGCCGGCTTCGGCGATACTCCGACGGAAACCGGCTCCGCTGAAGTCGGCGAACTCTCCTTCAATACCGCGCTGGAACGCTTTGAAGCGGATCTGCTTAAAGGACTGCTTAAAAAGCATGGCGGGATAATTGAGAACGCATCCAGGGAAGCGGGCATGAACATGGTCACCATGTACCGCAAAATCAAGAAATACGGCATCAAGAAAGAGGACTACAGCTGAATCCGGGTTACTTGCGCAGTAGAGAACATACAATAATTCCACTAATACAGAACCCATCTAAGCCAGCACAATCACTTGCCGTTCGATGGTTATAGGGAGACAATCATGATACGCTTGCTCGCTGTTATAATTTCGCTTGTAGTTGCAGTTTCGGCAAATGCCGGTGAGTGGAAGCTGATAGACAGCGGAGTGGGATTGATTGAAGAGGGTGAAAGCTACGACAAGAGACTGAAAGTCGTTGAACGCAACTCCTCCTGGGACGCGAAGGAACTCTATGAAAACGGCGCCCAGGCCGGGAAATATCGCGGCAACCAGCTGTTCGCCGCCTGGTTGCAGGGGCCGCCCGCCAGCGAATACCTGAACAGTTACGGAACGCCGGTCTGGATGTATAGCTACAGGATCACCTACCCGGACGGCAAAACCTTCGAGGCCGGCCCGCACGGTTTCTACCCCCCCGGATTCGCATATTTCGGCATCAGGACCGGCGGCTACACTAACGGAAACTGGAAAATTGACTGGTATATACAGCACCGGGATACCAAGGAGATACGCCAGGTAGCAACCAACGAGTTCAAGACAGTTTACGGCCAGCAACCGTGTAGCGCAATCAGCGAATGGAAAGCAAAGGACATCGGCGTGGGCCTAATCGTAACAGACGAAAACCACGACAAACGGCTGAATATCGCTGAAAGAGGCAATTCCTGGGATGCGAAGGAACTCTACGAAAATGGCGCCCAGGCCGGCAAATATCGAGGCAACCAGCTGTTTGCCGCCTGGATTCAGGGACCGCCTGCCAGCGAGTACCTGAACAGCTACGGCACGCCGGTCTGGATGTACCGATACAGGATCACCTACCCGGACGGCAAAACCTTCGAGGCTGGTCCCCACGGATTCTACACTCCCGGCTTTGCCTATTTCGGCATCAACACCGGCGGTTACACGAACGGCAGTTGGAGAGTTGACTGGTTCATTCAGCACAGTGAGACAAAAGAGATTCGCCAGGTGGGGTCAAGCGAGTTCAAAACAACCTACGGCAGATAAGAACGGGCCGGAGATAGGCAGCAGCCCAGAATGTAGGCTCAACAGGATTTATGATTCCGGCGGCTGTTACTCCACTACCCCGCCGAACTTCCTCAGCAGCCGACCGGTTGAAACATCCCATTCACGAACCCAGTTGTCGCCACCAGATGTGAACAGCGAAGCGCCATCCGGCGAGAATCCGGCCGTCAACGCCGAATCCTGCAGATGATTGCTCCAGGCCGGCTTACCCTCACGGAAATTCCAGACTTGAACACTTTCATCCTCCTCGATCACCGCCAGCAGATTTCCGTTGGGGGAAAGCGCGATATTGTTGATCAGCCGGTCCTTGAACGTAATCGTGCTACGAAGGCTCCTCAAAGCAAGATTCCACCCCTTGACCGTCAGGTTGTCCGAAGCGGCATACAAAACGGAGCCGTTGGACGACACAGTCAATGAGGTCACGATATCATCCGAAGGCGGCAGCAGTGTAGCAATAGCCTTGCCTTTCTCCACATTCCAGAGATAGACCGCGCCATCAATGCCGGCGCTGGCAAAATCATTGCCACCCGGAATGAAGATGATCTGGCTTATTTCACCGGAGTGGGCCTGATACCTGTGGACAACGGACCTGTCCTTGACATTCCAGACCACGATGACACCCTGCATGTCACCGCTGGCAATATAGCGGCCATCATCGGAGAAAGCCAGAGAGACCACCTCGGACTTGTGCCCGTTCTCCCTGGACAGCAATATACCGAGTTTTTTCCCGCTCTTTACGTCCCACAACACCGGCGTGTGTTTGCGATAGCGGGACCATACCAGCGTGGAGGAGTCGGGCGAGAATGCGGCCGCCACCACCCAGATACGCACCGGGTCGGGCTTGCCGATTTCCCTGATCTTTTTGCCGGACTTCACATCCCAGAGGAAATTGATCTCATCCTCGTCTCCGGTCAAGGCATACAGGCCGTCCCTGCTGAGGGCAAAGACCGATATTTCCTTGCTATGCCCGTCAGGCTGCTGTTTTGCAACCGGCCTGGATTCAGTTCTGGCTTTGGATTCCGAAATGGAGGGGGGGGAAAGTTCTGCGGCCGACAGCAATGAAAACGGATAAATTGTGAGTAGCAACAGGAAACAAGTTATCGTCTTTGGAAGTCGGCTCATCAATGCACCTCACTTGAGATCATTTCATTACATGCATGATAAAGACAGCTGGACTGAGCATATATATCAACAGCAGTTACGACAGCACAAACGGCATCAACTCATGGCCTTCCATCACCAGCCCGGTGGAAGCGGCCTGGGCCTCGTCGTATGAGGTTGCGCCATTGCCAGCGGATTCACCGCCGCGATAGATGACGAACGGAACCGGATCGCAGGTATGGGTCATCAACTTGACCGGAGTGGGGTGATCCGGCATGCAGACAACCGCATAGTCACCATACTTCTTGATTCCCTGCAGCACCGTCC
>JACRCG010000025.1 GCA_016219145.1 Deltaproteobacteria bacterium
CCGGAGCCGGCTCCGGCCAGGATCAGAAGCGGCCCTTCGCCGTGCAGCACGGCTTCTTTCTGGGGGGGATTGAGATGTTTGAGAAGATCGGTAGACGATGTGAACTGTTTGGGTTCATCGGTTTGAATTGATTGATATTCTTTTGCTGGTGAAATTGTTCTCTGGATTGGAGTTTCAGTCGAACGTGGGCGAATGCGCCCTCCTGTATGTCTCTCTTTAATTGAAGCAAATAGTGAGGCTTGTTCAGCAACACTTTCATCGGCCTCGCCAACTAATTTTGAATTTGATTTGGGGAGATTTTGCGTAACTGCCAAACTGGCCAGTCGGTCACTTTTATTGATCCAGTCGTGTTCCCAGGGAATACCTTGGTCGAGCATGCCCTGAATAAATCCGCCCAGGGAAACTCCTCTGAAATCGCTCTGTAATTTTAATAGCTCTGGTCGAAAAAATTGTGGAAAATCAACTACAAAAACACCTTCTGATTTCGACAGTTCAAATACTGGAACGTCCTTGTCTGAGAATTCTGGCAATACATTCGACAGCCATAAACATTGAACACCCGATTCGTTATACCGTTGTTGGCGAATTCGATAATCAGAGAACTGCTGTGGAGATATCTGAATCTCAATAGCAACTTTCTGATCACCTTTTTCAATAAACACATCAGCCTTCCACTCAAAACCGGAAGGTGACCTTCCTGAATATTCTAGAGTTGCTGAAAATCCTGTCTTTTCAGCAACTTCTTTAATAATTTCCTTGACCCTTTTGTGGTCGAGAGATTCTGACTTTCTCCCCTTTCGACTGGTTAGCTTACCGGAATAATCGCTCCACGCATCACTTTTACAGCTTTGATTTCTTGAATGGGCAAAACATTGACGATGGGCTGTACCACTACGTAGGCTTACTTTTGCACTGCAGCAGGGGAGACTAAGCACACGCGAGCCGCTTCTGGCTTCAAGTTTGAGGTCTTCCCATTCAGAGGCAGAAAAATTCTCCGCATAAATAATTTCACTTCCTGACATGCAACTGAACGGCATAGGCTGCTTTCTGTTACGCGTGATTTATTAGGTGGCGATACGAAGTGTTTAGTTAATTTATCAATAATTCGAATAAACGCCGAAGCAAGCTGAATTTGCTGACAAATCAATATGTTAAAGTTTGTTCTTTTTTGAAGCCCGTTTAAATGCCGTTTAAAACCCGTTTAAACTGTATACAAAGCACACAATTTTAAACGCCCCTCGTTTCTAACTCCCATAATGAAACACCACCTACCGTCCGGCATCGGATCGCGTTGTCCTTCATTCGCATTTCCGTCAAAAGATTTTTAACTTTGTGGTGCTTCTTTTCATTACTAAGAACTGCCGGCAGCATGGAAAACAGTAACTCTTCAAATTGGGTGCGCGGCGTAGGCCCAAACTCTCTAATATGCTGGAGTACGAATTCCTTGAGACGTGCCTTCTCAATCCCCCTATTGCGGGTATAAATCGGCCTGGTGTTGGTTGCAGCAGCTATCTTTGCCGAAACAAAAAAGCCTGGTTTTCGCCCTTCAATCAGCCCTGCCTTACGCAGTATATTTGCCGCATCATCAGTTATTGTCTGGCGTTTTTGAATCCGGTCGAGGAGTATCACTTTCGAAAGCGGCAAATCCTGCCTTTCCAACAGCAGCCGTGTATAGTTCTCATCAATGACGTGCCCGAAGATTTCGAGTACGACTTTTCTTGACTCTGACTTGCTGTAGTCCGGAAGTGGAAAGTAGCGTTGTCGTTGGGCCATGATCATAGCATGAATGCCATGGCCGACGGTGTCAATCATGTTCAGGTTAACCATACCTTGCGCCAGCCAGTGGTTTCGGTAGCGTTGAGGTGTGCGTTCACCGATGAAGTAGTCTTCCGGTCTCCCATCGAAAAAACTCCCGGCATTTTCGAAAATCAGCCGATCCACCTTTTCAGTGACAACAATCCGCGAAGAGAGCGTGTAATCCTGATGCGCTATGCAGTTGTGCAAAGCCTCCAAGATTACCCGAGTATCGTACTTGTTGACCTCTGTTGCCAACAACTGGTTATCAGGAAATATCTTGTATTTGATATTCCTGATTCGGTGCAACACGGACGTGGTTGCCAGCAAAAAGGGTGGCTCAAAGTGTTCGTAAGCGCGCTCTTCGCCTTCCAACTTCCAGGTAATCTGGGTCATGGCAGGGGAAAGAAAATGCACCGACTCCGGTTTGCCAAGCAGAATAAGGGCTGAACGGCTAATATTCCCCTGGATGGTAATCTTAGCCTTATCGAGAAAGGTGCGCATATCCCAGGAAGATATCTCGTTGGCAAATGAAGAGGTCTGATTCTTTTCTCTGAATTTTTCTCGTGCCAGAGCCAACGCTGCCGGGTCAAGGTCTTCCAGAGACGCATCCGGTACGACCTGAGCGGACCAATCAACACTTTCAATCGGCTCGGCAAGAATGGTTGCCAGCCGCTCGGGGCGCAGTTCTACCAAATTGTCATCGATACGCTGCCATGCCTTGTCATGAGCATAGACCGGCAGGCGCAGCTTATGTCGAGGGACATGAAACACCCACACCCGCTTGGCGGTATCGGAGGTAATAGACTGATCAACGCGAAACTCCTCCGAATCCAGGTTTGGGCACTTGGTGAGGATACGCAGGCGGATGTTTTCAGGTGTGTAATTGTGGAGATTTTCGATGCCGACAATTGCGAGAGTCTTGTCCATGACGCCGATAATCAGCTCTCCGCCTTCCATGTTGGCAAGCGCTGAGATGTAGGAGATGATATCATTACCCTTATCGCCGGAAACCGCGTGGGTAAGGTTTTTAAATTCCTTCCACTCGCAGGACTCGTTTTCGATGGGATAAAGGTGCAACAGGTATTCGCGCAGATCTTTTTCTATCATGCTTTGTCTCTCTCCGTGTGCTTACTGAATATCAATACTCTTCGTCCCCAAAATCATCGTTTTTACCTCGTTCCCTTTTTCCCCGCTTTTCCCACCTGCGCTAGCGGTGCGGTCAACTGCTGGTATCGCTCGAACAGAAACGCCACCCGTTCGGCCTCGGTTTTGAATGAAGTCTTTCCGTAGGCGGCATCCACGGCGCGATCCAGCGCCTGATGGGCCTTGACCAGCTCCGGCGGCATGGTCAGGGGATCGTAGAGATCGGCCAGAGTGGCATGCGGGAACTTTGCGCGGGCGTCGAGGACCGTTTGCGCGGCGGCTTCTATGGCTGTGCGTTGGGCGTCGGTCAGTTCAGGCCAGGGGAAGTTGTTGTAGACGATTCCGGCAGAGTAGCGGTATCGACTCTCCAAACGCCCACAAACTGACCGCATCCAGCCGTTGTGCATGGTGGAGGAGAGGATGCCGAAATGGTAGAGAGAGGCGTTGGGGAGGACGTATAACAGATTGCTGGCAATTGTGGATCTGGAGTAAAAACCTATTGGAATGTAGCTTCGATGTTCAGAAGAGACCTCTGGAATTGCTACATAATCAGACATTGACTGGCGTATTTCAGCAAACACCGCTGGGAATGCAGCAGCTTGTCGAGTCGGAACCTTACTGCTTTTGAGTCGCATATCCTTTACAGCCTCAACTCTTGCCAACACAAAGGGCATCCTGCGTAATTCGTCTGGTGGGCAATCCTTCAACCAGAGACAATATCGCTGTATGCCATTGATGAGTTCTTCAGAACCCATAAAAGGCCGTATCCATCGTTCAATATTTGGTTCAACGACAAGCAGTTCAATTTTTTCTGATTCAGAAAGCAATAGATTCCCACCGTCAACCGGCTTGCTGCCATATGCAAGTGCAGGGACATTACAAAGAGGGGCGCTTAAGCGTTGCAACACGACATCCGGTCCATCCACCAGATAAGGATTGATGTTGTTGGCTTTGACAGCATGAGGTTCACTCTTGGGAGAATCATAGTCAAAGAGCCACTTCTCGGAGACAGCCTGCAACCCGAAGCCGATGATGACACAGTGTACGGCAGCCTTTCCGCGAGCTTCGCTGTTCCATTGAAATGTGCGGTGGGCGAAGTGAATCCTGACGCCACGTCGTAAGAGGTCGGGCCAGAGAATGCCGACCTGCTCGCCTTGGGTGATGGAGTTGGTGGAGACGAAGGCGGCACGGATGTTTCCTTCGACTCCGCTCAGGGAACGGCTTGTAGGCTGAGCGGAGTCGAAGCCCATATACTCCGCTGCCTTGCGATACCAGCAGGCCACGTAATCAAGTACACCTGCACCCTTGACATCGTGGAACACCGCACCAAGTTCTTCTTTCTGCGCCGCGCTTTGCAAGGACTTCCCTAGAAACGGTGGGTTCCCCAACAGGTACGACAACCGCCAAGGCGGCACTACATCTTGCCAGTCAATCTTCAGCGCATTGCCATGCACAATATGCGGCGCTTTCTTGAGCGGCAGGCGGGCGAAGTACTGGCCGAATTCTTCTGACACCATCAGGTTCATCTGGTGGTCGGTCAGCCACAGGGCCACCTCGGCAATACGGGCCGGCCATTCCTCAATCTCGATACCGTGGAACTGATCCACGTTGACACCGATAAGCTGGAATACATCCAGCATGAGCTGATCATTCTGGCGAACCTGGCGCAGTACCCCCAGCTCCAGCAGGCGCAGCTCGCGATAGGCGATAACGAGGAAATTGCCGCAGCCGCAGGCCGGATCGAAGAAAGTCAGGCGGGAGAGCTTTTTCAAAAAATCGAACAGCAGGTTACGATTGCGCTTGATGCGATGGAACTCGGCCCACAGTTCATCCAGAAAGAGCGGATGGATCAGCTTGAGAATGTTGGTTTCGCTGGTGTAGTGCGCGCCCAGGTTGCGCCGGGCGGTGGTGTCCATGATGCTCTGGAAGAGCGAGCCGAAGATAGCCGGGCTGATGCGGCTCCAGTCCAGAGCACAGCAGTCCAGCAGGGTTTCGCGCATGGCCCGGTCGCAGGCGGCAATCGGCAGCACTTCGCTGAAAAGCTGACCGTTGACATAGGGGAAGGTCGCCATCTGTTCGTCGAGGGTTCTGGGGCGCTTTTCCGGCGCAGTGTCCAACACCTGGAAAAGCTGGGCCAGATGCATGCCGAGATCGCTGCCGTCCTCAGTGGTACGTTGCTCCAGATAGTCCTGAAACAGGCGGCGCTCAAAAAGTGCGGTATCTTCCGCAAACAGGCAGAACAGCAGCCGTACCAGCAGTATTTCCAGTGCATGCCCGTCGTAACCGGCCGCCTTGAACTGGTCGTGAAGCCTGCCCAGCTTCTCAGCGGCCTGAACGTTAACCGGATCCTGCTGGCCGAAACTGCGGGTCTGGTAGCCAGCGATGAAACCGAACAGCCGCAGATGCTGGGGGAGTTCTGCCAGGGTAAAATCGTGCTGCTCATTGCTGTCCAGATCAAACAGGCGGAAATTGGCAAAGTCTGAAACCAGCACATAGCGTGGGAGATCGCGCTCTTTCAGACCGGGGAAATAATCAAAGGCCTGGCGAGCGGCGCGTTCGAGA
>JACRCG010000292.1 GCA_016219145.1 Deltaproteobacteria bacterium
GGCTTTCCGAACGAGTGGTGATCTACAAGCATGCCTTGCGAAACGCTCTGCTGCCGCTCATAACCCTGCTCGGTTTTTCCATTCCGGGTCTGATCGGCGGCAGTGTGATCTTTGAGACTATTTTTGCCATCCCCGGAATGGGACAGCTCTTTTACCAGGGGGTCATGTCGCGGGATTACCCGGTAGTAATGGGGATTCTGGTGATCGGCGCTTTCCTGACCCTGATCGGCAACCTGATCGCCGATCTCTGTTATGCCCTGGCTGATCCGCGTATCAGGCATGGTGGGTGAAGCGTCTCTCACCAAGCTCACAAAGGCTCAAAGGAATTCAACATATTGTTTTGATTGCATTTCGTACTGATGCTGTGCATATGAAAAATAACTATGCCTGAAAACAGACACCTTATGATTTGAACCAGCCACAAATTGTTTATTGGTTTCTCTTTGTGTTCTTTGTGTCTTTGTGAGAGGTCGACTTTATGCTTTATAAACAATCCTATTTTTACTGCATATTCTGGCCGCGATTAAAGCGCAACCGACTGGCTCTGGTTGGCGGGGCGGTTGTGATCGCTCTGTTCCTGCTGTCCCTTCTGGCTCCCATCATTGCGCCTTACGACCCCAGTGCCATCAACGCCTGGAAGGTCTTGTCGCCGCCGTCCTGGCAGCATTGGTTCGGTACCGATGATCTGGGCCGTGATGTGTTCAGCCGGGTGCTTTTCGGCGCTCGCATTTCGCTCAAAGTAGGTTTTGTGGCGGTTGGTATAGCCGTGGCTATCGGCACGGTTGTCGGCCTGCTCTCCGGCTATTACAGCGGTATTGTGGACGCCACCCTGATGCGGCTGGTGGATATCATGCTCTGCTTCCCCGCTTTTTTCCTGATTCTGGCGGTGATTACCTTTTTGCGCCCTGACATCTGGTACATCATGGCCATTATCGGCCTGACCGGCTGGATGGGGGTGGCGCGGCTGGTGCGGGCGGAAACCCTTTCGATCCGGGAGATGGACTATGTCACGGCGGCCAGATGTATCGGCTGCTCCAACAGCCGTATCATGTTCCGCCATATCCTCCCCAACGCTGTTTCACCTGTTCTGGTCTCAGCCACACTCGGCATAGCTGGTGCGATTCTAACCGAATCAGCGCTCTCTTTTCTGGGTATTGGAGTTCAGCCGCCGACGCCAAGCTGGGGCAACATCCTCACTTCCGGCAAGGATTACATCGAATTTGCCTGGTGGCTGTCACTCTTTCCGGGATTGGCGATTCTGGTGACGGTTCTGGCTTATAATCTTTTGGGGGAGGGGATAAGGGATGCACTTGATCCGAGGGTGAAGAGGTAAGAATGACGTGATCCCTCTCCCCAGCCCTCTCCCACAAGGGGAGAGGGAGTCTGAAACATCCCCTCCCTTTATGGGAGGGGATTGAGGGGAGGGTAAATTGAAAATAAGAAGTTGTTGTAAAACTGTGGCAGAAACCGTCAGTACCCCAGCATTCTCGGCAGCCAAAGCGACACAATCGGTACGTAGGTGATAAGCAGCATGAAGCCGATCATTGCGACCAGCCAGGGCAAGACCGCCACCGAGAGTTCCGAGATTCCCATCTTTGTAATTCCGCTGGCAACGTAGAGGTTGAGCCCGACCGGCGGATGGCACATGCCGACCTCCATATTGACGGTGATCAGAACACCGAAATGGATCGGATCAATCCCCAGTTTCATGGCGACCGGGAACAGGATCGGCGCCAGAATCAGAATGATGGAGGATGGCTCCATGACGTTGCCGGCCAGAAGCAGCAGCACGTTGGTTACCAAAAGGAATGCAACTACGCCGAGGTTATGCCCCAGGATCCAGTCCGCCATGATCTGCGGAATCTGCTCGTGTGTCATCAGGAAGGAGAACAGGACGGCATTGGTGATGATATAGAGCAGCATGGCCGACATACTGGCGGAATCAAGCAGAACTTTCGGAATTTTTGCCCAGCCGATGTCTCTATATACAAACACTGCGACTACGAAGGCGTAGACTGCGCTCATGGCAGCCGCTTCAGTCGGGGTGAACATTCCGCTGTAAATTCCGCCCAGGACAATCACGATCAGCAACAGGCCCCAGACGCTCTCCCGGAAGGCCTTGCCACGCTCTGCCCAGGTGGCCTTGGGCATACGCGGATAGTTGTTCTTTCTGGCGATATACCAGGAAACAACTCCCAGTATTGTAGCCAGCATCAGACCGGGTATAACTCCACCCATGAACATTCCGCCGACCGAGGAATTGGTGGCTACACAGTAAATAACCATCGGGATTGAGGGAGGGATCAGGATGCCGAGTGAGCCTGATGTTGTGATGACACCGGCCCCGAAGCGTTTGGGGAATCCGGCCTTAACCATGGCCGGCAGCAGGATCGAACCGATGGCCACGACAGTGGCCGGGCTTGACCCGGAAACGGCAGCGAACAATGCGCAGGCGATAACACCGGACAATGCCAGTCCCCCGTACAGGTGCCCGACCATCGATGTTGCAAAGTTGATCATCCTTTTGGCGACACCGCCGTGGGTGAGGAAATTGCCTGCCAGAATAAAGAAGGGTATCGCCATGATCTCAAACTTTTCTATGCCTGTAAAGAGCTTCATGGCGACCGCTTCAGTCGGTATCTCGGTGAAAAAGAAGAGAAATGAGAGGACGGTCAGGCCAAGGGCAATCGAGATCGGCATTCCGGTCAGCATCAGCATGATCAATAGTGCGAACACAATACCGGTACTGCCAAGCAGGGCTATTGCTCCCAGCGCCGCCGCGATGCAGAGCAGCCATTTGGTTGCCTTCTGCTTGCTAAACTGTTCCCATCCAGCTACGGTGGTAGTACTCATTTGAC
>JACRCG010000293.1 GCA_016219145.1 Deltaproteobacteria bacterium
GCCCCCGGCCAGAAGAACGGCAAGCAGCGTTCCGTCATCAAGGACGGGGATAATAAGTTTATTGTTTCGACCACCTTGCTGCCTGAGGGATACGGCAATGGCTGGAAGGTTGTTGTTGCACTGCCCGAGTCGGACGTGCTTCAGCGGGTTCATCGGACCATGAAACAGTCCCTGGCAATATCGCTGGTGATTCTCACAGCTGCCATCGTTTTTGTGCTGCTCCTTGCTCGATATATCTCGATCCCGCTCGTGCAGCTGGCCAGGGAAACCGGAAAAATAAAGGACTTTGACCTGGAAGGGATCCACGGTGTTAATTCCAGGATCCATGAAGTTGCCATGATGAGTGACGCTGTGCTGGCGATGCGTAGCGGCCTCCAGGCCTTCCGCCAATACGTGCCGGCAGATCTGGTGAGACAGCTGATCGCCTCTGGAAACGAGGCGCTCCCTGGAGGAAAGGAAGTCGAGATAACCCTCTTTTTCTCGGATATAGCCAATTTCACATCGATAACCGAAACATTGCCGGCTCGCGAACTCATGATTGATGTTTCCGAATATTTTGAGGTTATGACGGAGCCGATTTCACGCCAGAAAGGAACCGTCGACAAGTTTATCGGAGATGCGGTCATGGCTTTCTGGGGGGCTCCCATCGCCAATGAGCAACATGCGGTCAGCGCCTGCCGCGCCGCATTGCAATCCCAGGAAGCCATTCTGCGGCTTAACGAACGCAGACTGGCCATGGGCAACCCCGCATTTTACACCAGGATAGGTATTCATACCGGCTTTACGATTGTCGGCAACATGGGGAGCAGGGACCGGCTCAATTACACGGCGCTGGGGGATAATGTCAACCTCGCCAGCCGGCTCGAGGGGGTCAACAAAGCGTACGGGACCAGGATCATCATCAGCCAGGACACTTATCGCTATGTCAGGAAAGAGTTCATTCTGCGCCCGCTGGACCTGGTTGCAGTGCAGGGGAAAACCGCCAGCGTCCTGATTTATGAACTCATGGGTGAACTGGAGGGAGACGCGGCGCCGGTCTTGCGTAAACTGGCCAGCTCGTTCCAGGGAATCTACGAGCTTTATCTGGAGCGCCAGTGGGAGAAAGCATTGGCGCTCCTGCGGGAGTTGCATGCCGAGTTC
The DNA here is from genome assembly GCA_016219145.1 of Deltaproteobacteria bacterium. Classification (GTDB taxonomy): domain Bacteria; phylum Desulfobacterota; class Desulfuromonadia; order Geobacterales; family Pseudopelobacteraceae; genus JACRCG01. Next base: position 1,141 of record JACRCG010000293.1, read on the forward strand.
CCGGAAGACCGTCCCACCCGGATGTATATGGAACGGTGTCAAAACCTGCTTGATCAGGATCCCGGACCCGAATGGAGCGGCGTAGTCAGGATGAGCAAATAGTCCGCAAGGGCTCTAATTCTTTTCCGGCAGCGTCAGGGCAAAACTCCTGCCCATTGAGAGCCATTCCAGCAGCGCCAGATCAGTCGGCCAACCGTCCGCTGCCACCATCAGCCACCCTTTCATCGGTTTGCCGGTAACGTCGAACGGCCGCACATGTTCATGCCGCAACTGCGCCAGGGCCGTGTCCCGGTCGGTTCGCACGATCAGATACGTCTGCCAGATGCCAAAGCAGATGTTGCCGCAGAGCAGGTAACAGACCCCCCCGAACATTTTTTTCTTTTCCATGTCCGGCCAGGGCGTGATCAATACATCGATGCGCTGTTCTATGGATTTGTCATAAGCCATGGTGTTACTCTCCCCGGAATCACAATTTGCCCGGAAGCATCTTCAGAAAATTAATGCTGACCCTCTTGCGCTCATCCTGAAGCTTGAAGCCCCGTTTGAGAACCTCCGCCTCGATCTCCTTCATGTGCAGCGCTCCCCATGGAATAACAACGGTGTCATAGCGCTCGACGGCCTTGTCCAGATGGCTGAGGACCGTCCGGTTTCTGCGATAGAGGATGTCGTCCATCAGGATGTCGTACATTTCCGGGGTGATGGATTTTTTCGCCCAGGAATTGATCCCAGTGATCCCCTGCACGAAGGAAGTGCTCTCCCGCAGATGTTTGCCGATGGCATCCAGAATCGAAATGGTTTCAGGCCGAAAGTCGCTGATGTCCAGATCCGCCCTGAGAATATCGGGTTCCGCCGCGTGTTTATTGTCGCCCGGCTGCTTTGGAGGCGGACGGGACGTTTCCAGCTCCTCCGGCTCGATCAGTCTGCCTTTAAAAAGCATCTCTTTTTGGGACGTCAGCCCTAAATAGCCGGCCAGTCTGCCGTAGTCGATCCTGTTATGCAGCAGCTTTCTGTCGTCGCTGACACCCTCGGCAAGCACGAGAATCCGCCCCTGAGCTGCCAATTCGGTCAGCTCGCGATAATATTCCCTGTCTCCGACATGAATCATGGCTGCCAGCCGTATCGTACGCTCCTCGCGCCGGTAGACCCGTTCCGTCATCCGGAGTCCGCTCGGGTGAAGGCGCATGAAACCGGCAGTATATCCGGCCATGTACGTATCGGCCGAAGAAAGTGCCAACAGCGCCAATACCAGCGGAATCACCGGCAGGTTCACCGCGCAGAAGATCAAGGTGTTCCTGAGGCTGAAGAACGGGCCGGCGAACATCTCCGGCGGCATTGTCAGCGAGCGTTCGCCCTCCTGGCGGAAATAATGGAGCGGAAGCATGCCGAGCAGCAGCTGTGCCGCCGACGCAAGCAGCCCGTAAATTCTGATTTCGGCCAGCTCCGGAATGAGCCATACCGACAATGGGCACACAAATACAAAAATAATCAGCGGGAGAAAGACCCTCTTGGGCAGGCGCCGGTCGATAGCGAGGCAGAGATAGAGCGGGATCGCCATCAGGACTACGGTTTCGGCCAGCAGGTTCCGCGCCGCCGTAAAAGGCATCAGCGGGGAAATCAGGGGGACTATTTCATCTACGAGGGAGAAACCGCCATCGGCGATAAACAGGATCAGGAACAGGTTGGCAAAAAATCGCATTTGGTAACTTTCTATGACAATGTTGGGCGGTAATTGCTATTTTAAGGATGCGAATGCCGCTGTTTGGCACGAAACAGCTCCACACGTTTCTGCATGACAAACTCAGTCCGCTTCCCAACCGGCATGGCGGCCAGTTTTTCCTGATCAATACCCAGCTCGCGGCTGCTCATACCGGAAATCCGGAGCGCTTCATCCCAGCCGGTCATGGGCTTGCTACCGGGTTTGTCCGCTGCGGAAACCATTGCCAGAATCCCGGCAATGCCGCTCTTTATGGCCTGTGCCGCCATTTTCAGTTTTGTGGAATCCCGTAAATCTTCCCATCTGTTGGCTTTGCCGTGTAAACGGCTGATCCATGCCAATGCCGTGCGATAAGCTGCCGGGAGGCTGAGGCGATCGCAAAAAGCAGCCGCCATCTTGAAACCGGCCTCGTCATGGCCGTGGTGCTTGGGGTAGAGGGCCGGATCGGTTGCCAGCTTGCCGAGATCGTGGAAGAAGGCGCAGAAGCGGGCCAGAGGCTCTTCGGTCAGAAGAGCCACCCGTTGCAATACCTGGACAGAGTGGGTAAAAAGATCCCCCTCCGGGTGATGCACAAGCGGTCCGGCCGGGATCAGCGGCATCCGGAACAGCTCCGCTATAAACTCCATTCCAACCCCGAACTCGATCATCCGCAGGAAAAAGCGCTCAGGACTCTTTAGGGCAAGGGCCTTAAGCATCTCGCTACTAAAACGTTCGACCGGCATGGCGCTGAAAGCTCCGGACCAGTCCCGCTGTCTGACAAGCCTTTCGGCCTCATGCGTCATGCTCCAGCCATCCGCTTCAAAGCGGAAGGCCCGAAAGATGCGCAGGGGATCTCTGTTGAACGATTCGCTGCTGCAAGGGCGCAGGAGTCCTGCCGTCAAGTCATTTCCGCCACCCAGGGGGTCAATCAGTACGCCGGACAGTGTCTTTGCCATTGCATTGACAGTAAAGTCGCGCCGCCTGAGATCTTCTGCCAGGGCGTCCATACTGTCGATACAGGTTACCTCGACCTTGCCGATCCCGGGATAATGCCCGAAGTAGACAGTGGCGCCGCTGGTTGTTTGCACAAGTCGGAAACCCAGGGCGAGCAGTTCATCGTGGGAGAGTTCTGAAACCAGATCAATGTCCCGGATCTCTGTTCCCATCATCATATCACGCACGGAACCGCCAACCAGAGCGATGCGCTCGTGACAGCCAATCGGAAAATGATTTCTTATAAATGTCCGGATATATTCTGTCATCAAACCACCGCAGGGCATCTGTCAGGGAATATTCCAAAAAAGGCTTCCAAAATTCAGCTGCTTGAAAAAATACCCTATTCCGCCTCCAAAACAAAGCACCATGTTCGACGACCGGGTTTTGCCGCATCAGCGCCCTGATGGCGGTTCTGGCCTGAAAGCGGGGTCAGACCGGCTTTTCAAGCCTTGGGAAATATCTTGACTGACCACGTTATTGATATTGAATTTCACTAGCATTTATTTCCATGTGCGATTATAGTGAACCCATAGCAGTCAGAAAAAATATAAAGGAGTTGGCCATGAGAAACGTTATGCGTAAAATTGCTTTGATGGCAGCCGCTCTTATGATAATGGCGGTACCGGTATTTGCTGATGAAACGTCTGTAATGCCGAACATGGAGCAGGCCGAGCAGGGCGGAAAAAATGAGTGTTTGCTGGTAGCTATGAACTGCGGCCAGCAGGTGGATTCGATCCAGCAGAGGATCGAGCGTATCCAGCACGAAATCGGCAGAGGGACCGCTGTTTATACCAATGAAGAGCTCAGAAGGTTACAGGATCAGCTTGAAGAAGCAAACAGGAACTTTAACGAGCTGCAGACCGGGGCATAGTATAAAAGATCGATAATTGAGATGGAACAGGGGCCACGCGGCAGGGAATTGCGTGGCCCTTTTCCCTGCTGCCGCGCCAAATATTCCCGATGAGGCTGAACAGGCAGCATGGTCACGACTGCGTTGCTTCATGACGCAAGGGCACACGGATGAACTGGGCCAGAATCAGTGAAGCCAGGCCGAGGGCTGCCCCCATCAGAAAGGGAATGCGGTAATCGAGCACCCTGAGATAGCCGCCCAGAGCCGGAAGAAAAACCGCAGCAATGTGGTTGATAGTGAAGCCGACGGCTGTAGATGGGGCGATGTCCTGCGGCACAGCAATTTTCTGGAAGTAAGTGCGGATCGCCACGGCAAAGTTGAACAGGATGTAGTCCAGAATGTACATTCCGGCCACGATCCACTTTGACGATGAGTAGGCGTAGGTCAAAAACACCAGGATTACCCCGCTGTAGGGCAAGTCATGATCTTGTCCGATGCTGTTTTTGAATCTACTTGCCGGCAGAAACAAAAAGGGCCTTGATTTCTCAAGACCCTTTATACCTGACCGGAAAGTACCGGTTTATTAATTTGGCGTCCCCTACCGGATTTGAACCGGTGTCGCCGCCGTGAAAGGGCGGTGTCCTGGGCCGGGCTAGACGAAGGGGACGCGGAAGCCTGTCACACATGTTCCGTTCAAGGAACCAGGCCCATTTGATTGTGTGACGGGATGAGTCTTATATCCAAATATTTACTGCAAGTCAACTTTTTTTTCTCAGCTGGACAACATTGCGCCGAGCCAGCCAAATCACGAACAAAAAGGACCTGGCTTTGGCCAGGTCCTTGATAGTTTGGTGAGCCGCGTTGGGGTCGAACCAACGACCACCTGATTAAAAGTCAGGTGCTCTACCGACTGAGCTAGCGGCTCGAAGAGAAATAATCTTCTACAACATCGGCGATCCAGAGTCAATGTTTTTTTTGAGAGAGGCCTTATGGCGTCTCGTGGCCGGTCTCCTCCGTAACCAGACGCGGGCCGGAACGCAGCTTTTTTCTGGCGTATTTTTGCAGATACATGCGTCTGTCAGCCAGCTTTATCGTCTGAACAAGCTCAGCTGGACAGGAAGCAGTTGCAATTCCGACAGAAAACCCATGCTCCGTTATTGACAATGCCCCATCTGAACTATCACGGCTGAAGCATATCCGCTGGGCCGTATTCTCGGCCGTGTTCGCGTCGGTACGTGGCAACAGGACGGCAAACTCGTCCCCCCCGATACGGGCAATCACATCACCGGCCCTGAAAGCGGCAAGCAAGGCGGCGGCTCCTCGTTTAAGCTCCTGATCACCGTGGTCATGTCCATGGATGTCATTTATCGCCTTAAGGCCGTCGATATCGGCAATTACAATGCTGACTGGAAAGTCTCTACTGCTCGCCAGCCGCTTGATCTCGGCATCAAAATAGGCTCGGTTGTACAGATCCGTCAACGCATCATGTGTACTAAGATAATAGAGACTCTCCTCGTAATTTTTGCGCTCGGTTATATCCTGGGCGACCTTTAAAAATTTGATGATATTGCCGTCCTTGTCCCGCAGGGGAGTGATCCGCACCCATTCCCAGTATATCTGGCCATTTTTCCTCCGGTTAGCCAGCTCGCACTCCCATTCCAGGCCGGACTCTATGGTTTCCCAGAGGTTTTGATATATTTCAACGGAATTTATGCCTGACTTCAGGATACTCGGGTTCTGGCCGATCGCTTCATCGGCGCTATAGCCGGTCACTCTGCAGAACATCGCATTAACGTACTCAATGGTGCCTTCAAGTGAAGTTATGATGACGGGAGCCGGAGCCTGTTCCATGGCCTGAGAGAGCAGATGAATTAAATCGTCCTGTTTTTTAAGGCGTTTTGTTATTGCAATATAGTCGTTGCAAAGACTGATTGCCTGGGTTAGCTTTACGAAATCAACCGGCTTCTGGAGAAACCGGTTGATTCCGATCGAAATACATTCAAGAAGATATTCCGGATCGTTGTAACTGGTCAGCACAACAATAGGGCAATCCGGTGAAAGCTGGCGGATTTGCTGCGCCAGCTCCAGGCCGCTCATTTCCGGCATCAATATATCGGTCAGCACCACATCAGGCCGCTTGGCCCGAAAAAGTTCCAGGCCTTCCCGGCCATTTGCAGCAACATGCAGGCGTGTGACAATCCGTTCCAAAAGAGTAGCTACCATCTGGCGGGTGACGGAGTCATCCTCAATGTACAGCAAAGATATGTCATACTGTTTTACATCTTTTATTATAGCCATGTTGAATGCCTCTTCCGAAAATCGGCAGCGCCTAGATTGTAGCCCCTTTTTCTGCTTTCACAAGCTGGTGAAACATATTTTGTAGTCGGCCAAGGAATCATATGGAAGATGTCTCCATAACCAAATGCAGTAGTTACGAATATTCGAAGGTTTATTCCGGCATTTTGAGCCTGCTCGAACCGCTGGGCGGTATAGCGGCCTTTGTTGACAAGGGTGAACTGATCCTTTTGAAACCCAATATGTTGTCCGGCAAACTGCCCGAACAGGCTGTTACTACTCATCCTATGGTCGTTCGGGTTGTAGCAGATATGGTTTGTCAGGCCGGAGGGACGGTGTTGATCGGCGACAGCCCCGGTATCGGCAGTTTCCGGAAGGTTGCTGCCAGGTCGGGCATAGCAGCCGCTGCAAAAGAGAGCGGATCTGAGCTGGTTGATTTTGATGATGTCCTGGAAGTCAGGGGTTCAGGTACATTTCGGAGGCTTTCAATTGCCAGGGCTTACTGGGAGGCTGACAAGGTCATAAATCTTCCAAAGCTGAAGACTCATGAGATGATGACCATGACCTGCGCGGTAAAAAATCTTTTCGGGGCTGTGGTTGGGGCAGAAAAGGCCGGGTGGCATCTCAAGGCGGGAGCGTCGCGGGAGCAGTTTGCACGACTGCTGCTTGAAATCTATCTGCTGAAAAAACCGGTTTTGAACATTGTTGACGGAATTATTGCCATGGAGGGTAACGGTCCTGGAAGCGGTGACCCGATCCAGCTGGGGATCATGATTGCCGGCATAAACCCGGTAGCCGTCGATGTGGTGGCCGGCCGGCTGGCCGGTTTACCTTCGGATATGCTGTATATTGAACGAGAAGCCGCCGGCATGAAATTACCTGGCTCAAGTCTGGATGAAATAGTGATCTGCGGTACTCCGCTGGAGCAGGTAAAGCACCGAGGTTTCCGTCTTCCGGCAGGTCTCGACGCTCAGTTCGGGCTACCCGGTTTTTTAAAAAAGGCGCTCAAGAGATATCTCACCTCGTATCCTGTAGCCGGTAAAAATTGTCTGTTGTGCGGAATCTGCCGCGACGCCTGCCCGCCTGAAGCCATAACAATAATAAACAGCGCGCTGTCGGTTGACAATGCGCGCTGTATTCGTTGCTGGTGCTGCCGGGAACTCTGCCCGCATGACGCCATGGAAGTAAAAAAGGGGCTGCTGCTCAGATTATACAACGGCCTCTTATCAGGAAAGCGTAGCCGCTAGCCCTCTTCCTCTTCCGAGCCGAGCGGGATTTCTCTGTAGGCCCGGTCTTCCTCAAATCGTTTTGTTTGCGCCTGCAGCTTCTCAAGATCGGACTTGCATTTCACGCAATGCCGGGTAAACGGCATGGCTTTAAGTCTGCCCAGCGGAATATCTTCATCACACTCTTCGCAAATGCCATATTCATCTTCGTCGATTCTGAGCAACGCCTCATCAATGCTGTGCAGCTTTTCACGTTCTCGGTCGCCCAGCAGCAGACCGAGCTCGCGGTCACGCTCCGAGGACGCCTGATCATATATATCACCGCCGGGTTCATTGGCAGCAACGGCATCTGTGCCGTTTTTTACAGACTTGTAGATCTCGCGCAGGGTGTCTTCCTTGATTTTCTCCAGAATAACCCTGATTTCCTGCCACTTCTGAAGCTTTATCGCAGCCGGAGAGGCGACATCCTCTCGCTTTGACCCGTCCGGCTTTTGACCGGCCTTGGCAGTGGATTTGGAATCTGCTTTCGGCTCCTCTTCTCCGGTAACCTCGGAATCAGTTGTGATCAAGGCTGCTTTTTTGCTGCCTTTGGGCGAAGCGGCCGGAGCAGCCACCGCTTCTACATCTGCTGCAATTTTGGGAGCTTTTTTGGAAACCGTTTCGGAAGCAGCCTTCGCGGCCTTCTCTGGTTTCGATTTAGTAGTTGTTGACATATGGTATCTGCTCCCAAGTAACCTGATATATGCCTCCTGAAAAAAGGCGGCAAACTATCGCAAAAAACGTTCTGCTTGTCAAGATAAACGGGCCGGGTGCCGCAAGCCGGCCTTCAGGGAGCCTATTCCACCATTTCGCCGATCAGATCGTAATCAGAGGAATCTGTGATCTTGAGCGAGACAATGTCTCCTACATCTGCGTTTCCGGAAGTGATATACACCTGTCCGTCGATGTCTGGCGCCTGACGGGACGAGCGCCCTTTCAGCAGAAGCTCGGTCTCTTCACTGTAACCCTCCACTATGACCTGCTCGGTCGTCCCGATCATGGCGCGGTTGCGCCGAAAAGAGAGCCGGGCCTGCGAGCGCATCAGCTTTCTGTAGCGCTCACGCTTGACCCGTTCCGTGACCTGCTCCGGCATCTCGGCTGCCGGTGTACCCTCTTCCTTCGAATAACAGAAAACGCCCAGACGATCAAACTGGGTCTGCTCGACAAAGTGGAGCAGATTGTTGAAATCATCGATTGTTTCTCCCGGAAAGCCGACAATCAGCGAAGTTCGCAACGCAATATCAGGAATTTCCGCCCTCAGCTTGGCTATCAGGTCTCGGATCTGCTGTTCCGAACTTCTGCGCTTCATAGCCTTCAACACCGGATCGGAGATGTGCTGGATCGGGATGTCCAGATATTTACAGACCTTGGGTTCGTCACGGATCAAGGCAATCAGGCCGTCGGTGATGCCGTCCGGATAAGCGTAGAGCAAACGTATCCAGCGCAGGTTCTCTATAGCGGCCAATCTCCTCACAAGTGTCTCAAGAGTGGTGCCGTCCGCCATGTCGCTGCCGTAACGGGTGATGTCCTGCGAGATGACATTGATCTCCTTGACACCTCTTGCCACCAGTCTCTCGGCCTCGGCCACCAGCGCTTCCAGGGGCCGGGAGCGATAGGCGCCCCGCAGCTGCGGGATAATGCAGTAGGAGCAGCAGTTTGAGCACCCTTCGCCGATCTTTAGGTACGAGTACCAGGCTGGAGATGAGTTCAGGCGCGGCAATGTTTCATCGTAAATGAAATCGGGATCACCGATATAACGCAGCTGACCTGCGGAACCGCTCTTTTCGGCCAGGATTTCGGCTATGCGGGGGTATTCGCCGGTGCCTATAAATATATCCACCTCCGGCAGTTCAGCCGCCAGCTCTTCCTGATAGCGCTGCGGCAGGCAGCCGGATACGATCAGGGTGTGGCAGCGCCCGTCGTGCTTGCGCTCAGCCAGGTCGAGGATCGCATCGATACTCTCCTGCTTGGCCTCCTTGATGAACGAGCAGGTATTAACGATGATGATATCGGCATCTTTCTCGTCCATGGTGATCTCGTATTCCTGCTTCGAGAGCACTCCCAGCATGACTTCTGCATCCACCAGGTTCTTGGGACAGCCCAGGCTGACCATGCTGACTTTCTGTTTTGCTTTTTCTTCCACGTGTTCCTCTCGTTTCTACTCCCTGAAATTAGTAAACTGCATCTCCACATCCATATCCTTGCCTTTGAGAAGCTGGATGGCATCCTGAAGATCATCGCGGTTCTTGCCGGTCACCCGTACCTGATCATCCTGAATCTGGGCCTGCACCTTGAGCTTGCTCTCCTTTATGACGGCAATGATATCCTTGGCCTTCTCTTTGGAAATGCCTTGCTGAACGGTTATGATCTGGCGCACCATGCCACCTGAAGCCGGTTCTACCTTGCCGTACTGAAGCGCCTTGATGGAGATGCTGCGCTTCAGAAATTTGGACTGGAGCACGTCGATAACCGCCTTCAGCTTGTAGTCGTCGTCGGCCAGAACCTTGACCGAATCCTTCTCCGGCGTGATCTGGCTTTTGGAGCCTTTGAAGTCGTAGCGCTGACCGATTTCTTTAACGGCCTGGTTGACGGCATTATCAACCTCCTGCATGTCAACTTTTGAAACGATGTCGAATGACGGCATGAATAAACCTCCTGAAATGATTGTTCGAGGTTCGTGGTTCAAAGTTCAAGGTTGAAAGCAAACCTCGAACCTCGAACCTTGAACCGAAGTTATGGTTTAATGACTTCAACCCCTTCCGGGATTTTGAAGTTGAATCTGGCGTTGTCGAGTCCCTTGTTGACCCGCACCCGGCTGTAGTCAATCCTGGTCTGGTTGCCGGCAACGTCGTGCACAACCGAGGAAACCACCGGGAAAATATCTTTTACATCGCCTGCGGCCAAAAACTGCTCGACCGCTTCCGCAGAAACGATCAGCTCAAGTTTTGCCAGAACCGGACTGGCTTTTTTGGGGATCAGATCCAGCTGGTGATTGCCCAGCCTGTCCTGCGGTTCTTTGGCATAAGTAACTGTGAAATCACGTGAAACGTGTCCCAGACCGGTCAGGTACGAAAGCGCAATCGCGTTGCCCCCCTTGAACATGTCAGCAACATTGCTGACCATTACCTGTCTGTTTTCTGGAAGATAGAACCAGACCTGTTTGCCGTTGGAAACAATCTGCTGCTTCGGCTTGGCGTAGTTGAAGCGGAACATGGCCGTGGCAGAAGCCGGGCGCTTCAGAAAAACCTCGCCGACGCCCTTTTGTTCACGATTTACAGAGGAAATTGTAGTTTTCTGGGAGAAGTCGGCCTGGACATCCTGCAAGCCGGCATAGCCCTTCTCAAGCGCCGACACGACATCTTTGAGAAGCACCGGCTTGTCGGCCGCCGGACTGGCCGACACCGTACAAAACAGAAAAAATCCGGCCAGAAGAACTGATAACTGCGACGTCAGACTCATCAACGCGGCTGATTCAGTTCCGAGGGTTTAACGACCTGCACCCCGGGTGGAATAAGGAACGAGAAATCACTCTGCGACGTACGGTTGTTTATGCTGATGTTGGCAAACTCCATGGTCGTGCTGTTGCCGTCCTGATCTTCCACTGTTGTGGAAAGGATCGGAAAAGGCTCCGCCTGGGGAGCGCCGAAAGGCTGCGTGGAGGTAAAGGGAGGCTGAGCGCCGAAAGCGGGTCTGTTCATGGTCGGCGAATAAGCCGGCCGGGGCGGAACAGGCGCCGGCACGGCCGCCGGAGGGGCTTTGGGGGTAATAAAAGCAATGACACTGTCACGGCTGACAACCAGAAGAATCCGGCGAGTGTTAAGCATGGAGCGGCGTGGATTAAGTTCCAGCACGTAATTTCCAGCGGCATCGAGCTGGCCGGATGCATAATTAATCTGGAAGTCTTTTGATATGCGCCCCAGTCCTTGCAGGAAATTGACGGCACTGTCGCGATCAGGGTTAAAGCCGGGACGATTATAGATGAAGCTGACATCGCTCAGGATAACTTCCCGGTTTTCCGGATGATAGATCCAGAGCGAGTTTCCATCACTGACGATCTCCTGCTGGTAAGGGCGGTAATACTGGAAGCGGTACATCAGCGGCGAATTTGCGGTGGCGAGCCTGACCGCTACCTGACCATCGCCGCGCATCTCGCGCCGCTCTTTTGACAGGATCGTGCGCTGGAAAAAATCTCCCGAAAATTCGCTGATCGGCACATTTCCGCCCGAGTCGGCCTTGAATGATTTTTCGACAGTGGCAATCACGTCTTTAAGACCTATGTTGACCTGCTGTGCCGCAAATGACGGGCCGCCCGCAAAACAAAGCGCAAACCAGGTAAACAAGGCAACAAATCTTTTCATGGAGTTTCCCCCTTCTTTACTGGCATCAGAGTGGGTCAGCAACTTTTGATACTGCCACAAGCGCCGGTCTATCGCAACCGTTTCATTTCAGGACTATAAAAAACCTGAAGCGGCAGTTGCCGGCATAAAGATTTTACGCCAGAGCAGCCGTATCGACTACAAAAACCACCCGGCCGTCGCCGGTAACCGTGGCGCCATTTATCCCCCGCAACTGGGAGAGTGGCGGGCCGAGAGGTCTGACAAAGATTTCCTGTTGTCCACGCAGACGATCGGCCGCAAAGGCGACCAGACTGCCGCCCGATTCGCATATGACCACTGGAATCAGGGTTTCATCAGAAGCTGGCTGAGGCGGATGCCCGAGAAGCCGGGCCAGACTCCTGAGCGGCACATATGATTCGTCAATCAAAACAGCCTGCTGACCGGCCTCTTCAATAATTTCAGCAGGTTTCAATTCCAGCGTACGTCTGATGGAGTTGACCGGGAAGGCGATTTCGAAGTTGCCGCTTTTCACCATCAGGGCGTTAATGATTGAAACAGTTATCGGCAGTCGCATGATAAATCGGCTGCCCCGGCCGATTTCCGACTGTATTGTTAGCACTCCGCCCAGAGAGTGAACGGCCGTACGTACTGCATCCATGCCGACGCCCCGCCCGGAAACATCACTCACGCTCTCGGCGGTTGAAAGTCCGGGCGCACAGACCAGCATCAGCGCCTCTTGCGGGGTCATGGCCGCCGCCTGCTCCCCGTTTATGATTCCTTTTTCGACCGCTTTGGATTTGATGCGCTCCGGATCCATCCCGCAGCCATCGTCTTCAATGACAATATCAACGTGATCCTTGTCACGGGTTACGGACAGGCGGATGTCGCCGTTTAAGGGCTTTCCGGCAGCGACACGTCTGTCAGGAGGCTCCATGCCGTGATCCACTGCATTGCGCAGGACATGCACCAAAGGCTCAGTTATCTCCTCCAGGATTGCGCGGTCGAGTTCGATATTTCGACCATCAAGGTGGAAGGATATCTCTTTGCCCTGCTTGCGGGCCAGATCCCGGACAAGTCGCGGAAAACGCTCCGCAATAAAGGCAAAAGGGAGCATGCGGGCCTTGAAAACCTCGTCGCGCAGTTCGCGCAACAGTCCTGTCAGGCGGTGGATCGGCTCGTCAAAGTCGTTCCCGCCGTACTGGCTGACGCAATCAACCAGATGATAGCGGTTAGTGATCAATTCGCCGGTAATATTAACGAGGTGATCAAGGGTTTCGGTTCTGATACGGATACTCTTGAAGGTGTCTGACTGGCGGAAATTATGCGCCGGGGCTTGGGGTTGGCTGGTGCGGACAGGGTCGGGCTCTTGCGCGTCGGGCTCGCTTTTTACTTCATCCGGGTTGAAACTGGCAAGTCGCTCGACAAGCTCAGCCGCTTCCCTGATCGTCTCGCTGCCCGATTCTACCTGAGAAATCATCTCCCCAAGATTGTCAGCTGATTCGAGCAGCAGGTCGGCCAGCGCCGGGACAAACGGGCATTCTTCGCTGCGGACACGGCTCAGCTGTCCTTCCATGGCATGGGCTAGGGCGGCAACGGGATCATAGCCCATGGTGGCGGCCATCCCCTTGAGGGAATGCGCATGCCGGAAGAGCTCGTTAATTGTGGCCTTGTCCCCGTCACTCCCCTCCAGACGGACGATCAGCTCATTAAACGCGTTCAGATGTCCTCTGGCTTCGGAAACGAACAGATCCCTGTACTGGGACATGTCCATGGATCAACCTCCCAGGTTTTCCAGCACCTGAATGACCTTTTCGGGATTAAAGGGCTTTTGCAGAAAGGCTTTTGCACCGATGTCGAGAGCTTTACGGATTACATCCTCCTGGCCGATGGCCGAACAGAGTACTACCGCCGCTTGAGGTCTGGCCGCGACAATCGATTCCAATAACTCCAGGTCGTTTGAATCCGGCAGTACAATGTCGAGCAGAATCAGATCCGGCTTGTGGGTGTGCAGGTTCTTCATCGCTTCTATGCCGCTGGCCGCTTCCGCAACAACCACATAGCCTTTTTCCTGAACGATACCGCGCAAGATATTGCGCATGAAAAGGGAGTCATCAACGATCATTACGGTCTGATTCATTTCACAGCCTCCAAGCTACCCTTTGAGTTTGTTCAGTAAAAGCTCGTTCACAACCGCCGGATTGGCCTTCCCTTTGCTGGCTTTCATGACCTGGCCGACAAAAAAACCGAAAACCTTTTCCTTGCCTCCGCGGTACTCCTCGACCTGACCCATGTTGGCGGCCATGATCTCGTCGATTAGGGCCTCGATGGCGCCGGTGTCGGAAACCTGGACCAACCC
>JACRCG010000295.1 GCA_016219145.1 Deltaproteobacteria bacterium
CAGCCAACCCAGGCCCAGATCACTGACTCGCGAGGTGCGCAGCCCCTTTCCGTCAGCTGTGGCTTGTACGGTCTTTTCCTGGTCTCCGAAGGCGACTACCTCGTTCCGTTCATCGACGATCAGAATGAAGCCGTGTTCGCTGACGCTCTGCCTGGCGAGAAATTCAGAGATACTGGCAAGGCTGATATCAGCAGCAACCACGGCAGTCAGCTTGCCGTCACGCACCACCGGAAACGTGGCGGTCAGTCCCGGGCGCTTGACGGTTTTGAAAATATAGATATCAGACCAGTTCACCTTCATGGCGGCGGTGGTCGAAAGATACCAGGGCCGCTGGCGCGGGTCGTAGGTTGTTTTTTTATCTTCAATGCTCTTGAGCCGGTAATCCTCGTCCCTCAAGAACCAGCGCTCAAGAGTTTCAGCCGAACCGACACGCAGGAAACGTGTCGTCCATTCCGGTTTTCGCCTGGATTGCCAGAAACGGCCGTCCGCAGTGGCAACGTAAAGCGACTCCAGTTGCGGGGCGTTCATGAGCATATCCCACATCGAACGCCAGAGCCCCTCCTCATCGATTCTGCCGATCTCTTCGCGCTGTATGCGCTTGGCGGTCAGCATCGTCCCATTAATCGCCGGAGTGAGATAGGCCTGGATCTGGCCAATCACCTTGTCGCTCATCTCCGCCCCGATCTTTTCGGAAAGAGCGCGGGCTGCTTCCGAAGATTGAAAGTAGAAATTGGTCAGGAGCAGCAGAGTGGACAACACGATTAAAGTAGTGAACGATGCCAGGATATTAACGCGCAGGCTGGTTTTCATGCTGTCCATCTCCCTTTGGTTTATTGCTTGGCGTGAAGGGGCAAACGCTTGGGAATTGCACTTGATGATGTGAAAGAATAAATCTTTACCACCGATAAAGCCATGCTTTTTTACGGGCGGGAAGAAGCTTAATATATCAGCAGTTTTTGGTTCTTCCCCGATCTTCCGGCAGGATGGGAGGTTATACGAGGCGGTTTGTCTAATTTGATCTTATAGCGGTTCTGGTCCATGCTCAGGGAAACAGCAGTCAACATATTACTACATCTCCCACTCCTCATGCCCCAACGGTGAACGATTCAACTCCTCCCGATGATTCCGCCAGGAAGGCATAAACCGGTCCATCAGGGCAACAAACCGGCTGTTATGCGACGGTTCCAGCAGGTGCGCCATCTCATGCACTACGACATATTCCAGGCATTCCGGTGGTTTCTTCGCCAACTCAGTATTGAGTCGGATGTTCCTAGCGCGGTGATTACAGCTGCCCCACTTCGTTTTCATCCGTTGCACAAAGAACTTTTCCACTCTCACACCCATCAGCGGTTCCCATTTTGCGATCAGATCCGGGACAGCAATTTTGAGTTGTTCTCGATACCATTCTGCAAGGATGATCTGCTTCTGCGCATCACTCGTATCAGGGCGAAGCCGGAGTACCATTGTATTATGTTTCAAAGCTACAAAGGGCACGGCTTCCTTCTCGACGATTTTCAGTAAATACCGCCTACCCCACAAGTAATGGCTTTCTCGGTCAATGCACTCTCGCGGCGTTTCACGTACCTGCTCCTGTAACTTATGCTGTTGCTTCTTGATCCACCCCAGCTTGCTGATGGCAAACACGCGGATATTGTCGAGAGTCATCCGTCGCGGTGCAGAGATGCGCACCCTACCAGCCGGAGGATGTACACTCAGGTGGATGTTCTTGATGTCCTTCCTCACCACGTCTATGGCAATGTCACCGAGCTTGATCTGCGAGGTCATCAGTATTCCTTCTGCTTTTCTACAATAAGGAAGATCCGCTCCACCTCATCTACGTTCTGCAAAAGGCCATACAAGGCTGCCTTAATGACATTCTCCTTGGCCTGGACGCCGCGCCAGCCGTCTGGGCGGGTGTGCTTGACCGTTTCATCGATCCTGATTGCCAGTTCAAGCATTTCGCCTTTGGTAGAGTCCGCATACAAAGGAGAAGGGTCGTCCACACCGCTCGGATTACCAGAAAATGCAACTTGCCTGAGATTATTGAAGATGGCGCGGCGTCCCGGCGTATCCAGTTGTTCGGGTGTATCCTCGGCCTGTCCCGCCTCCACCCTCTTTGCCAGTTCGGCGATCTTTTTCAGATACTCCTCGTAGTTTTCCGCCTGCTCTTTGCGGAACTTGATAATCTCGTCCAGAATCGCCGACATTGTTTCGTAATAGGCCGGGTCATTCAGGTGCTCCTTGATGATCTTGCTGCGGACGTTGTTCTCGATAGTCTCTGCAACGGCATTCTTGTTCCCCTTGAGTCCATACGGCAGACTGTTGATGGCATTGGCAATGCCGGTCTTCACGATCAGATCCAGCAGCGGCATATCGTCGAATGGTGAAATCTTGCGTGGTGCGTCGGCCTCGATATACGTATCGATGAGATGCCGCATATCAGCTTCGTAGGCTTTCAGATCCAGGTTTTCACCGGCGGCGTTGCGGATGATCTCGCGCAGTTTGAGGTAGCGATCCAGATCCTTGTTAATGCGCACGATGTCGGCATCGTTGTAACCGGCTCTGCCTAACTCATCAGCGATATTGGCATAAGCACGCACCAGTGCCACTGTCGCTTTGTAGAGCGCGGCACGTTGTGTTTCGTGGGCCTTCAAGTCATCCGGTATCTCGGTATTGCCGCAGAAATAATGGATGTGCTCCAGCTCACCCTTGGGTGGTGCCACCGGTTCGCAGAGCATCGCGACAGCTTCCAGTGCATTATCCAGCCGTTCCCTGCCTTTGGTCAGGCGGTCCTGCAGCAGAACTTCGGGATCAACTCCACCGGCGCTGTGATCCAGATCAGAAGTGTACACCGCGATGGCGTTCTCTACCTTCTTGAAGAGATTCATGTAGTCAATGATATAGCCGAAGTCCTTGTCCTCCCCATCCAGACGGTTGACGCGGCAAATAGCCTGGAACAATCCATGATCTTCCATGCTCTTGTCGATATAGAGATAGGTGCAACTCGGAGCGTCAAAGCCGGTCAGCAGTTTGTTTACCACCAACAACAGCTTCATGTTGGCCGGTTGCTCCTTGAACAGCTTCTTGGCGTTGTCCTCATAGGTCTCTGTTTTGGATTTACCAGGCTGCGCGCCGACGTTTTTCAGTAGCTCGGTGTAGATGCTATAGATGTATTCCTTATCCGTATCAGTATTTGCACCGGTATCCTCCAGCGTGATGTCTTTGGTCTGCGGGTTGTAGGAGGTGATAACCGCGCATTTGCCTTTGAATACAGTATTCTGGAACAGTTCAAAATATTTACACGCCTCGTAAATGCTGGAGGCCACCAGAATGGCGTTGCCACGACCGTCATTCAAGCGACGGCGTTTCTTAAAGTCAAAGATGATGTCGGCCACTATCCGCGCCATACGGGATTTGGAGCTGAGCACGTTTTGCATTGTGCCCCATTTCTCCCGCAGAGCCGCCTTTTGCCAATCGTTCAACTCTGTCGTGGAAGCCTCAAACCACTCATCGACCTTTTCTTCTGAACCAAGATGTTGGTCGATGTCCCGCGCTTCATAGAGCAGGTCGAGGACAACCTCATCTTCCACCCCTTCGCTAAACTTGTAGGTGTGGATGTAACCGCCGAATACTTCGAGGCTGGTCTGTTTGTCCTGTTTCAGCAGCGGCGTGCCGGTAAAGCCGATAAAAACCGCATTGGGCATCAGCGCCTTCATGGTGCGGTGCAGCTTGCCACTCTGGGTGCGGTGGCATTCGTCCACAAACACGAAAATCTCCCCCACTGTCGGGCAAGGTTGCGCTTCCAGATCCTTGATGAACTGCTCGAAATCATCCACGCCCTTTCTGCCGAACTTGTGCACCAGCGAGCAGAGCAGGCGCGGTGTGGCTTGGCCGAGCTGGGTCATCAGGTCGCGACCGCTGCTGGCGCGGGTCATGGGATGGCTGGCAGCGGTGAAGACCCCTTCAATCTGTTTATCCAGTTCGTCGCGGTCGGTGACGATCACCACACGGGCATTGGGTTTGTTCTCCAGAATCCACTTAGCCAGCAGCACCATGACGATACTCTTGCCGCTCCCCTGTGTATGCCAGATGATGCCGCCCTCACGGCGGTGGACATGCTCCTGCGCCGCCTTGATGCCGAAATACTGGTGCACACGCGGCAGCTTCTTCATGCCGCCATCAAACAGCACGAAGTCGTGCATTAGCTCGATTAGCCGCTCCTTGCTGCACATCTTGAGCAGGTATTTATCCAGCTTGAAGCGGCTATTGTCCGCCTCGTCCTCTTTCCATTTCAGGAAATACTTCTCTTCCGTCTTGATCGTTCCGTATTGCAGCCCCTCGGAATCGTTGCCGGCAAAGATGAACTGCACCGTGCTGAAAAACCACTCGTTAAACTGCGGCTGCTGATTTGAGATATTCTGGCGGATGCCGTCACCGATGGAGATGCGGCTGTTCTTCAGTTCCAACACCCCCACGGCAATGCCGTTGACATAGAGCACCAGGTCGGGACGCCGCTCGAAGTTGCCCCGCAGGGTGACTTCCTCGGCAATGGCGAAATCATTCCTCGATGCCTCATTCCAGTTAATGAGATGGACGGTCTCGGTTACCTTACCCGCTTCGATCTTCACCGGCACACCGTAGCGCAACAGCTTATAAACTTCCTTGTTGTTGTCGTAGAGGCTACGGTTGGGGTTGTCCGCCTCGACGCGCAGTTTGTAGATTGCGCTGCTGATCTGTGCCGGGGTGTAATCGTTTTTGGTAAGGTAGGCGGTAAGAAGCGTTTCTTCAACGTTGCTGTTGTTTGGGAGGTCTGTCCAGTCGCCGAGATACCGATAGCCAAGTTTGTCTCGGAACAGAGCGATGACGCGGTTCTGTGTAGCGCGTTCAGGTTGGCCGATGGTCATATCAATCGTATCCTTCCGGTGAGCCAGGTTGTGCATCATGCCTTGCTTAACGACTCGGTGTTGTACGGTATGCCTGATTTGGATGGTTAGGTTTGCCCGGTACCCGTGCCTCTAAACGGCCATCTCGTAACATTTCTGTGATGTAATGGTTTCTCAGAGAGTCGGGCTCCCGGTTTAGTAACCGTGCTAATGTTCGGAGCGAAAGCCAGTCCTCTTCGCACAGAGCAAGAATGGTTGATGCCATCAGTGCCTTGGGAACCTTGCCTTTACTACTCACATCCGCTGATATTTGTAACAATTTGTCTTCTTGTTCGGAGCTCAAATGTTCGGAGCTTGGCTTCAAATGTTCGGACCTCAATGCCAAATGTTCGGAGCTGTCAGTGGATTGTTCGGAGTCTACAACAACATTTGGAATAGTATCAAACAGCCCCAAGTTACGGGTCGCTGGCCAACGGTAACGAGTACCACGGCCATGCCCGGCTTTTTCAAGCCATCCTGATGTCGCCATCTGACCCAAACGAGTACCAATGTCCCTGGAATGTTCACTGCGATAGTGCTGTATATCTTCATTCCCAACTTCACCGAAACGATGCGCCAGCATTAAGATCACTCGTCCCAATTCATCCAGCGTTCTGTAGGCATCTCCAACCACCAGGCGAAGTTCCCGTTCCACATCATCCGGGATCATGCTTGCTATTGGCAGGAAGACTCTCGTCATTTCAAGTGTGGGGTTCTCTGACACCAGAGGTATCATCCAATGTTGTTCACGCCATGCACGCAGAATTTTCTGAAAACCGGAACCTGCTTTCTCACCCAGACCCAGCATCTGGAACATCTTCTGCAAGTTTGGATTGCGCGGGTCACTTACGCCACCGGAGTACAACTGCTCTTTAGGAATACGCAGGCGTCCCGGATTTGCAAAAATGAAGGTGTCTTTGCGTTTGATGATGGTGATTGGGCGGGACGATTGATGATCGGAATGGATCAGGGTGTTTACCAGCGCCTCGCGAAGCGCTTCATGCACATGGGTTTCTTCCAACCGTATGGAAGCCCTGTCCAGCTTGAAAGGGACATCAACCCCATCTACAAGGCGTGGATAGACGCGATAGTAAAAATTGAACAGGTTCGGTACCCACTTGCCGTCCAGAGTCAAGCGATAGGTCCACCGTTCTTCCGGGTTGCTTGACAGCTGTTCCTGATAATCAAGGTGAAAATGAGGTAGCGCATCAAGCAGGCAGCGTTCGTTACCAAACATCAGGATGCCGGCCAGGGTAATACCTTCTGCACCGCTACGCCGGTCACGACGCAACCCGCCCAGACGTTCAAGAAAGTCCAGATCGTTTAAGGCCAGAAAGGGATGGTCCGGATCGCGGGAGGCAAACCGGTTGCGATAGGCGGTTAGTGATTCCGTATCCAGATCATTCAGGTCAAACCCCTCCATAATCTGGCCATCCAGAGGTTCATCCCCCGCATCGCGCAACATTTGCCGTACTTCTGCTTCCGTGCAGCGGTAATCACCCTCAAAGTTACGTTTATAGGTACCCATGAGGGGATTGCCATTGATATACACCGGTCGCTGCTGACGGCTGACTCTGGGTACATGAATGCACACCACCCGATGCTTGTCCACCGGTATGACAGCCACATCAGAGGGACTGCACACCGGCTGATTCAGCTTTTGAGGATTATTGTGACCATCCCAAAACGTCTTGAGGAGGGTTTCGGGCTTACGCACTCCCTCAATGATAAACACTCCGTCACGCTCTGCGACTCCAAGTACGATATAGCCGCCATCGGTATTGGCAAAGGCAGAAACCGTGTCCCAGAGAGAGCGCGGCAAACCGCCATCGGCAGCTTTGAATTCGATGTCCTGGTCTTCACCAAGATGAAGAGTATCGAGTAATTGATCTATGGTCATATCAATCGAATCCTTCCAGTAAGCAGGTTGTGCATCATGCCTTGCTTGAGTTGGCGGGTTTTGGCGAGTTTGGTTTCGAGACTGGTGATTTCGGTGTCCATGTCTGAAAGGATTGTGGCTATGGCGGTTTGTTCCGCCTCATCTTTTGGAACGGATATTTTTGTTCTATTGATGAGTCCCGTATTGAGGTTCATTTGAGAGCCAGTCTGTCCGTGCTTACCCCAATCACCTTCTATTGATTTAAGGGCGTAGTAGAGAAAGAGTTGGCTCAGACAAGGAGCATCAAACACGACGAATCCGTCGTGAATACAAGTATCTATCTTTGTAATAATTGGCCTACCGATGGTAGCACAGATACTCATAATCAAGCTGCCTCGACTAACGGGACGGCTACTCTTGACGCCAAGCGGCGACAGACGTTGAGTTGTCTCACGGAGAAACATCCCAGATTTTGTAACATCTGAAATACGAACCCAACCGATCGTAGAATTTTCGTCAAACCATTTTGGGTTATCTATTGGGCGAGGTGAGGCACCTCTTGTAATACCCGCAAGGCTCCCCAACCGCTTTACCTCCCACTCCCCACTGAACCCCTGCAGGCGTTTTTTGCCGGTGAGCAATTCCTGCATGGCACCTTGTTTGAGGTGGTGCTTTTTGGCGATGAGTTGCTCCAGGGATTCGATGAGGGCATCGGTGTCGCTCAATGCCTCGGCGATGGCTTCTTGTTCAGCTTTGGTGGGGAGTGGAACAACAAATTGTTTGAAGAAAGGTAACCCAATCGTTTTGATTGTGTTGCCCATTGCAATTCGTTCAAATTCTGACTTATTTGATTGGAGCCAGTAATAGAGAAAATGATTGTCCAAAGAAGGGCCACATTTCCAAGCCATGAAGTGCTGACTTACGGCCATATCATCCTTCATAATGGCGCTCTTTCCAACCCCTGCGTCTCGCGACAAAACAACGGTTCCTGCTGAGTGCATAATCGCGGACGAGTTTGCAATTCCTTCTGGTGTTATTTTAGCGGTAGAATCGCTAATATAAAGACGGTCAAGCCGATCAGAGTCCTGAAGGGAAATCCATTTAATCTGCCCATCCCAGTACTCTGGGTGTTTTTTATTGGGAGTATGACCAGTACCTCGCTTTGCAACAGAATCTAGCAAGCTCACATCCCAATCATCTGGAATCACCCCTATTTCTGTCTGCTTATACCCCGGACTCAATTCCATGAGAACCCCATACGTGCCAAGTGGACATTCACTGCCTGCTCCAACGTGGCAACCTGTCTTAAGGCTTGCGGCAGCGGCGTCTCATACCGCTCGACCAACTCCTTAACCCGCTGGGTGAGCGCCTGGCTGATGCGATCCATCTCGCCGTGGATGGCGGCAGAGATGGTTGCCTGCCACTTGTCTTCCACCACCAACGTCTTGATCTCCGCCTCGGTGAGCTTGGGGTATTTCATATATGCCAGCGCATCCAGTGCCGCCTCGGCTTCTTTCAGGGCTTTTTTGAGATCAGCTTCCTGTGTGGACAGTTTCAGCCAGGCATTGAGGGCGTCAGCCTCTTCCTTGGCCTCCTTATCGCCTTTAATCTCTTTCAGTCGGGCGGTGACATAGGCCTTGTTCACCTTGTCCAGTTCCGAGAATGCTCCTTCCTCGCCGCCATGCTCCTCTTCCATCTCCGTCATCTGGGCTGCCACACTCTCCAGCGTTGCCTCCTGCAGGCGGATGGCCGACTGCTGTGCGGCGAAGTACCTGTCCACAATCAGCGGCTTGGGCACCAGATCGCACGTCCATCCTTTATCCTTCTCCTTACCCTTTTTGTCCTTCTCAATAACACGGTAGGTTTCTGCCTTCCAGCCATCGGCAGCGATCAGGTAGCAATCGTCCTGCATGACGGTAGACCAGTAATCCATCAGGTGCTGATAAACGTCGTACTTATCAATCAACGGCTTGTCGGTGTAATGGGCAAGCAACTCTTCCGCAAGTTGGGCGATGACATTTTTGGGATGACAACCGGCTTGCAGCCCCTTGAGTGTGACCGTGCTGCACAGCTGCCAATCGGTAAACAGGGTATTCATGCTACCGATGAAGGTGACGAACTCGGGATGCTCATAGATGGTCGGCTTGATGGCCTGTTTGGTTACAGCCAGATCAAGGTAGCCGGGGCGGTTGGAAGAGAACAGAGTCTGCCGCAGTTGCGGACAGACATCCCAATACGGCTGCAAGGCATCCACATCAGCGCCGGGGATACCACCCTTCAGGTGCCCTTCGATGTCCTGAATGTCTTCGGCCTGCTGGCTGTCGATATAGCGCGGGATATTGAGGTTGAAGTCGTTCTTCTCGATCTCCTCGACACCCACCATGCGGGAGTATTTGGCAATTTCCAACCGTTTATTGAAGACATCGACGATCTGGTGCAGGTCGCAGTCGCGCAGGCGGTTCTTGTTGCCGTCTTTCAGGTAGCCGCTGCTGGCGTCCACCATGAAGATCCCTTTGCGGGTGTGAGCGTTTTCCTTGTCGATGACAATGATGCAGGCGGGAATGCCGGTGCCATAGAACAGGTTGGCCGGCAGACCGATGATCCCCTTGATGTACCCCTTTCGGATGAGGTTCTTGCGGATGTCAGCCTCGGCGTTGCCTCGAAACAGAACACCGTGCGGCAGAATGCAGGCACCTTTGCCGGTGCTTTTCAGCGAGCGGACGATGTGCAGCAGATAGGCGTAATCGCCCTGCTTGGCTGGTGGCGTACCGAAATGCTTGAAGCGATCGTGCGGATCGTTAAGCGGGTCGATGCCGGTGCTCCAGCGCTTGTCACTGAATGGTGGATTGGCGACGACATAGTCAAAGGTTTTAAGTTGACCGTCATCAGTGGTAAAGAGAGGATTGGCCAGTGTATTACCTTGTTTGATATCCGCCGTGGGATTGTTATGCAGGATCATGTTCATGCGTGCCAGACCGGAGGTGGCGGCATCCTTCTCCTGCCCGTAGAGTGTGACCTTGGCGCTGGCTTCGTCGCCTACCTTCAGCAGCAGCGATCCTGATCCGCAGGTCGGGTCATACACGGTGGTATTGTTCGTCGTCTGCGCATCACGAATGCCAATAATCTGCGCCATGATACGGCTGACCTCGGCAGGAGTATAGAACTGCCCCTTGCTCTTGCCGCTCTCGGTGGCAAAATGCCGCATCAGGTATTCATACGCATCACCAAGGATGTCATCACCCTCGGCACGGTTCTTACTGAAGTCGAGCGCCTTGTTTTCAAAGATGGCGATCAGGTTGGTGAGACGTTCCACAATCTCTGAACCGCTCCCCAACTTACTCGCATCATTGAAATCCGGCATGTCCGACAGCCTGTTGGCATTGGCCAGCGGCGCGATGATCTTCTTGTTGATCTGATCGCCAATGTCCGGCTTCCCTTTGAGTGCGATCATATCCGTGAAACTGGCACCCTCAGGAATAGTGATCGGCGCGTATGGCACACCGGCGTATTTGTCGCTGACGTATTTAACGAACAACAACACCAAAACATAATCTTTATACTGAGAGGCATCCATCCCGCCGCGCAGCTCGTCGCAGGATTGCCAGAGGGATGAGTAGAGTTCGGATTTTTTTATGGCCATGGCGGTGTCCTTTGGTCATGCAGATAGAAAAATAGCCACTCTGAAGTCTGCTGAGCGGCTAAAAGTAATACCAGAAAAGAGGATTAGTTTCTATGAGAAAAGGTAAAGGTTGCTCGTCGTTACCTCGTAGTTCGTCAATAGTCTTGTTATCTTTGGTCACGTTTGCATTATGTTGACCACAGACCAGTGAAAATCCCCGTCAGGAATATCAGGTGGCATAAGCCACCGGTCTATAAACAAATCTCATCAAACAACGTGTCCGGCCATGAGGAGCAGCATAAAAAAAGGGCTCCCGGCAGTTGCTGGGAGCCCTTGATTTTTTGGTGCCCGGGACTAGACTCGAACTAGCACACCCTTGCGAGCACAAGAACCTGAATCTTGCGTGTCTACCAATTCCACCACCCGGGCGAGTGAACTGACTTCTTATCATCATCATTTTGATATTGCAAGCAGAAAAATTTCCAATTGCCCCTAAAACCCTAATTATCTTGACAAGCAAACAGGCGCGATGCTATTAAAACCGCTCACATTTTTACACACTATCGGAGGAAAGAACATGGAACGCACTTTTGCAATCATCAAACCGGACGCTGTCGAGCGCAAGCTGGCCGGTAAAATTCTTGACCGAATCGAGGCCGCCGGTTTCAACATCGTCGGGATGAAAAAAATCAAGCTCAGCAAATGCCAGGCCGAGGGTTTCTACTATGTTCACAAGGAGCGCCCCTTCTTCAACGACCTGTGCGCCTTCATGTCCCGCAGTCCGGTAATTGTACTCTGCCTTGAGAAGGAAAACGCCATAGCCGACTGGCGCACCCTGATGGGCGCCACCAATCCGGCCAATGCCGAGCCGGGCACAATTCGCAAGGATTTTGCCGTCAATATCGAAGAAAACTCCTCGCACGGCTCGGATGCACCTGAAACGGCTGCCTTCGAGATTCCATACTTCTTCAGCGCCCTGGAACTGGTTTAGTACCAGCATTAACACCACAACGACAAAAGGCCCTGTTAACGCAGGGCCTTTTGTCGTTTATCATGTAAAGGGGTTCAATCAGCTGAAATGAGCTTCCAGCGCATCCGCCAGCGCATCCAGCGTGTGCGTTTCCGGTTCTATATCCACCTTGAGCCCCAGTTCGCGGCAACTCTTCGACGTAATCGGCCCGATTGACGCCACGGCAACCCCCTTCAGCAGATCGACTAGCAGGTCCTCGCCCAGCATGGCCGCCAGATTCTGAACAGTTGAGGACGAGGTGAAGGTGATGCAGTCCACCGCGCGCTTTTCGAGCTGAAAGAGCGCCTCGGGCGGCAGGCGGTCAGGGAAGATATTGCGATAAGCTACCGGGCTGTCCACATGAGCCCCCATCCGTTTCAGTTCACGGGGGATTATCTCACGGGCCTTGTCGGCCCGGGGGAACAGGATTTTGAGGTTGTGCAGGTCCAAGCGGGAAAATTCGTCCACAACCCCCTCGGCTTTGTAATCGCCAGGCACCAGATCAGCTCGTATGCCGAATGATGCAAAAGCTTCAGCCGTCTTGGGGCCGACCGCGCAGACCTTACACCCCGCCAGAGCCCTGGCGTCCATACCCAGCGTCCCCAGCCTCTGAAAGAAGAAACGTACGGCGTTGACGGAGGTCAGAATCAGCCAGTCGTATCCGGGCAGCTCACGTATCGCCAGATCAAGCAGCTGCCAGCTTTCCGGCTCAACCAGGCGAATGGTTGGGCACTCCAGCACGGATGCACCGCGCATCGCCAGCTTGGCTGAAAACTCACCGGCCTGCTCCGCCGAGCGGGTAACGATAATTTTCCGACCGCAGAGCGGGCGGCTGTCGAACCAGCCAAGTTTTTTCCGCAGATTGACAACCTCACCGACAATTGTGACCGCCGGAGGCTTGAAACCGGCCGCTTCGGCCCGGTCGGCAATATCTGCCACTGTGCCGGTCAGGATCTGCTGACAGGGAGTCGTCGCCCAGCGAACAAGAGCCACCGGCGTTTCTGGCGCTCTGCCATGCTCAATCATTTTCTGCATGTTGCCGCGCAAGGTGGTGATGCCCATATAAAACACCACCGTGCCGCCCCCCAGAGAGAGGCGCTCCCAGTCGATCGCCGACTCGCTCTTGTCTTTGCCCTCCTGGCCAGTAACAAAGGCCACCGAGGCGGTAAAATCGCGATGGGTCAGCGGGATACCGGAATAGGCGGCCGCTCCAACGGCGGCTGTGACCCCCGGCACTACCTCAAAAGGAATCCCGGCTTCGCGCAGCGCTTCACACTCTTCGCCCCCGCGCCCAAAAACGAAAGGATCACCCCCTTTGAGTCGCACGACGACCTTGCCCGCCCGCCCTTTTTTGACCAGCAGGCTGTTGATCTCGCTCTGATTCTGGTTGTGGCGGCCACCGATCTTGCCGGCGTAGATGTATTCGGCCCCGTCCGGGGCATGGTTCAGGAGCTGCTCGTTAGCCAGATAGTCATAGACCACCACATCGGCCAGCTGCAAGCACTCCAGCCCCCGCAAGGTGATCAGCGCCGGATCACCGGGACCGGCCCCGACCAGATAAACAATCCCTTTTTGATTAGTTGAAGGCTTCATACATCACCCGGATACTATTTGCTATGCACCGATTTCCCGCTGATAGACCTCTTCCAGTATACATTTGCCGCCCTCGGCAAGAAGCTGATCAGCCAGCTGAATCCCCAACTGCTGATACTGTTCGACCGGGCCGGAGATCTCGCCCCGCACCGAACGGCTGCCATCTACGGAGGCGATGAAGCCGACCAGGCGCAACTGCCCGCCCTTGACCGTGCCGTGGGCCGCAATCGGCACCTGGCAGCCGCCTTCGCAGCGCTTCAGGAGCGCACGTTCGGCCCGGACGGCATAGGCGGTGTCGGCGTGGTTGAAAAAGGCTATGGTTTCGGTGATGACCGGATCGGCCAGACGGCACTCAATCCCCAGGGCTCCCTGGCCGATGGCCGGGATGGAGAGTTCGGTGTCCAGATATTCGGCCACTTTTTCGGTGAAACCGAGACGTTTCAGGCCGGCGGCAGCCAGTATGACAGCATCCAGTTTGTCGTCGTCCAGCTTGCGGATACGGGTCTCAACGTTGCCGCGGATTATGCACATCTGCAGGTCAGGGCGGACTTTCAGGAGCTGGGCCTGACGGCGCAGGGCCGATGTGCCGATTCTTGCTCCCTGAGGCAGGTCGGCAAACTTTACGTTGCGCGAGATGACTGCATCCCGCGGGTCTTCACGTTCGGTGATGCAATACAGCCCCAGCCCTTCCGGAAAATCGGTAGGGACATCCTTCATGCTGTGTACGGCGATATCGATCTCGTCCCGCAGCATGGCCTCCTCGATCTCCTTGACAAACAGCCCCTTGCCCCCTACCTGTGCCAGCGGAACATCGAGGATTTTATCGCCGATGGTCTTGATCTTGGTCAGGGTGACTTCCATGCCGGGATACCTGCTCTCCAGCTCGGATTTGACCCAGTTGGCCTGCCAGAGGGCCAGCTGACTGGCGCGCGTGCCGATTCTCAACAGTTTTGGTGGCATATTTTCTCCGTTTCTAAAGTAAAATATCGGTCAAATGCTGATTACTATTCTTCCAGCTCCAGCTCTTCATCGTCATTTTGCAGCGACTCCAGTTCGAAAAGCTGCCGCAACGCATCCACATAAAGATCAACCCGCCCGCCCTGGCCGGCCTGTTTCAATACCGCCGTAGGGGGGTGGAGAAGTTTGGTCATGATGGCCATTGTCAGCGCCTCCAGCCGTTTTTCAGCATCGGGAGGCAAATCCTTCCAGCCGGAAATGGTTTTATCCAGCTCAGCTCTGCGAATTTCATCAAAACGGTTGCGCAGGGCGACTATGGCCGGGGTCACTTCCAGCGTCGAAAGCCATTTGTAAAACTGGCCGATCTCCTTGTCTATAATCTCTTCCGCTTTTTCCGCCTCAAGATTGCGCTGGGCCAGATTGGCCTGAACAATCTCCTTGAGATCATCCACGGTGTAGAGAAAGGCTCCGTCTACATCGTCAACCTTCTGGTCAATGTCGCGCGGCACAGCGATGTCTATGAAAAACATAGGGCGGAATTTGCGGCGCTTGACGACTTCTTCAACATCCCTGGGGCCGATAATGATGTGAGGGGCTCCGGTCGAGGAGAGTACTATATCGGCCCGGTGCAGATGGAGAAAGAGTTCATCGAAACGCACCGCTTCGCCGGAAAAATCATCCGCCAGCCGCTCGGCCCGCTCGAAGGTGCGGTTGGTGACCATGATGCCTCTGGCACCGCTGTTCATGAAATGTTTGGCCGCCAGTTCGCACATCTCGCCGGCGCCGATCAGCATGACTGTCTTGTCGGACAGGTCGCCCAGGATTTTCTTGGCCAGTTCAACCGCCGCAAAAGCAACTGAAACCGCCGATGACGCTATCTTCGTCTCGGTCCGCACTCTTTTTGCTACCGAAAAAGCCTTGTGCAGAAAGCGGTTCAGGATGATGCCGGATGATTTGTATTCGGCGGCATATCCGTAAGAGGTTTTGATCTGAC